>NZ_JBFHKV010000196.1:0-9888 GCF_041595215.1 Stieleria sp.
ATCGAAGCGACTTGCTTGGACGAGGACGCCTTCTTGTAAGCTTCCAGAGTGTCTTCGGCGACGATCGCTAAGACTTCTTTTTCCTGGGGATCGGAAACCCGCAGCAATTCTTCGCCCTGTTTGACGTAACGCCCTAGCAGCTGGTTGGTCGCCGGTGTGGTGATCTTGCCGCTGCGGGTCGCCACGATTCGCATGCTGTCGATCTGTTGGTCGATCTCGGCGAGCCGGCGTTTCAAACTTTCAGCGTTCTGCTGTGCAACTTCGGAAAGGGCAAGCTCGCTGCGCTGACGGTGCTGGATCGCCTTGGCCAACTCGACGTCACGCTGATCCATCAGCTGATCGCGCTGCAGCACCAGTTCCGGCTGATCCAGTTCCAACAATAGGGTTCCCCGTTCGACGCGATCGCCACACCGTACAAAGACGGACGCGACAAATGCATCCACGGGCGCGCGCGCAATTTGTTCGTCTTGGAACTGCACCACCACCGGCACGCGACGCGCCAACGGCGAACTCTGCACCGACGCATACTGAACGCCGAGACAGACGAGGGTACAAATACCAAGCAGACGCCGTTGATAGAAATTTAATCCCCAACGGTTGCGTGGCTCGAGTGTCCAAATCTTGAACATCCATCGCAATAGAGGTAACACGCCCCACATCGTCGCGGCCACGATCGCGATCAAGATTCCAAAACCTTTGGCCCACGTCGCAATGGCAAACACCAAACCCGACATCCAGACAATTTGAAACACCACCGAGCACAATGCATGAAAGGCAGCGAAGTCTTTACGCCAACCGGCCAAGGGACTCTCGGGCATCCGGATGCGAAACAACAAGGCCTCGACCATCGCCCCCAATCGTGCCCGCCCGTGTGCGCGAAGATTGGGGATTTCCAACAAGTCGCTTAACACATAGTAGCCGTCCAACCGTAGCAGCGGATTGGCATTGACCAGAATCGTCGCCGGCCCCGCGACCAAGAAGACCTGTGCGGCGAGATGTTTGGTGAATCCGACGGGACAGAACCACCAAAGCAACGCGGCGGCGGCTCCGATGGCGAGTTCCACATAGACGCCGGCCAAGGCGATTTGCACTCGATCACGGCGTCGCACCAGTTTCCATGCGTCGGTCACGTCCACATAGGCCAGTGGTGCGAACAGGAAAAACATGATCCCCATCCGTCCGACACGAACACCGTGGTATTTCGCACACACCGCATGTCCACATTCGTGAACGACTTTCAACACGCACCACAAGACCGCCAGGACCAACCACAACTGTTGGTCAAAGACGCGTCGCACCTCGGCGGAGAAGGCGTCGGCGTTGGACCACACCACGCCGACTCCAGCCCCCACCAGCACCGCCCAGAAGATCATCGCGGGAACGCCGAACAGAAACCCAAAGCCGGGCAGCAGTTTCGCGGCGATCCGGTCTCCGTCGGCAAGGGGAAAACGCTGCGTCAGCAACCCGCCGAGCAGTCGCAGCGTCACACCGAACCACCGCTTTGGTGGTGTCGATGCAGTCTTGGCTGCCGCGGCTCCGGCCGATGCAGCGCCGGGTTCCGTCTCGGCTACTCCGGGTGGCGGATCCGGCGTTTCACCGGTTGCTCCGGGGGCGTGAGCGTCGTCGGCAGCGGTGACGACCACCGCCAATCGGTGTTGCGTCAACTCCTTGGCGAACGCGATCACGTCAACTTCGGACCACAACAAACCGTCATGTTGAAGTTGGCGGTAAATTTCACCGAGTGTACGCTCACCATCCATCAACGTCACGGCATGGTATTCGCGCGTGCCGAAACGATAAAATTTTCCGGTTCGTCGATCGTTGGCAACGTAAACGGTTTGCGTGCGTTGGCCGCGCGATGAGAATTCCACCGCCGGATCGACTTTTACGATGACCGACAACGGGTCAATCGTGGCTCCGTCGGGGGGCGAATGGCTGGATTGATCGTCCATAGAAATGTCTCAGTACCCGATCCACCACAAGGTCTTCTCCCAGCCCGAACGGACCATCGACCAGAGCCAGGGCCGAACGGGACCATACGCGATCGCATCGCCGCGCATTCCCGGACGCAGTGTGCCGGCGCGGTTGTCGACATTGATGTGCGCGACGAACACATTTTGATCATCGCGCAGCTCGGCGCTGGGGTAGACCGCGTCGATCGGTTGTTCAATCGGGTCGCCTTCCGCGGCTGTCAACCGGACGCGAGCCAACGTCCCCTTGTCGACATAGCTGATCTCATACTCGGGGATCTCCAGTTCGATCAACATTTCATTCAGGGGCGCGATCTCCAATACCGCTTGCCCCGTTTCCAATGGAGCGCCAATGGATCGGTTCAGATCACCCAATACGATGACACCATCGATCGGGCTGATCACGTTGAGGCGATCCAATCGACTCAGCAGCAGGTCACGCTGTCGGTTGAGTTCTCGGATCTTTAGCTTGGCCTGCTGGGATTCGGCGACCCGACCGCCGACCATCGCGACATCGCGTTCCTTTAGCACCTGACCGATCTGCGCTTCCACGGTCTCCAGTTCCAAGCGGAGCGGACGACCATCGAGTGAGATCAAGACATCACCTCGCTGGACGGCGTCGCCGGGTTGCACGTGGGTCGACAACAAGGTCGCGTCAAACGGCGCCGAGACGATTCGCGAATGTTTGGGGCGGACAAGCGTGGTGCAACGAACGCGATAGGAAACCGGCCAAATCGCCAGCAGCAGTACGGCCAAGCCGGCCAACCCCACACAAATCCGTGTACTCAAACCGCTTTGGGCCAGCCATCGCGACAATTGTGCCGCCACGCCGCCGCTACGAGTCCAAATGATCGCCCGCAGCGCCGGCAACGCACGTCGCAACCAAGTTCGGTCGGCAGCCGTCACCGGCCCACCCTCGATCCACAACACGCAACGCCCTAACCCGACGTCGTCATCCAGGTTCAAGCGAATCGCGTCGCTGTCTTTTTGTGGGTTCTTCGCTGCGAGTTCCGTTGGGACGGCGGGTCGGGTCGGAACCGGCGACGCTTCTTCATCCCAGCTTTCGGCTGCGTGTTGATAAAGTTCACTTGCGGGCCCCAGCCAACCCAGCCGGGATTCATAGAACCGGCGGAGTCGTGTCGTCCCGATGCCACAGCGCACGCTGCTGGCGGGAAATTGCTTGGCGATGCATTGCACCAATGCCATCACTGCCTCGGATTGATCGCTGACCTCCGCGACCACTTCGATCAGTGTCACCGTCTTGGCCCAATCCGCCGACGAACCAGACTCTGCCCGTGTCGCGTCCCGACGCGCAGCATCGCTATCCGGCGATGCTGACGCTGGTCCGTTGGGGGTCGTCTTTCCCGACCCATCGGTGAGCATAGGGGGCCTGGCGCTCATCGGGTTCGCGACACTCCATACGGGCTGGTGGGAACATCGGAGGGGACGTTTGCACCGATACGCCGCGTCACCGGCAATTGGATCCGCTGCTGCTGCGCCGTCTGGTTCCGTGCAGGTCTCATCCGGCATCGGTCGCCCGCGCGCAGCTCACCGGTCTGGTTGTCCAACAACACCTTGACCATGATCGTGCCGCTTTCCCCGTCAATGTCGGGTGCCATCGACGCGACTTCCCCACGCACGCTTTTGGACGCGCTGACCATGAACACCTGAACTTGATCGCCCTGTTGAATCATGCCGATTTCTTCGACCGGGACGTTGAACACCCCGTAGATTTGATCGAGCACGACCAGCCGAATCACGGCTGGGTCTGCCGGCGTGATGTACTCGCCGGGGGCGTGAAAAAGTTCAGCGACCACTCCATCCATCGGCGCGAGCACCTTCCGTCGCCGCAATTGCAGTTCGTAGCGTGACAGTTCCAGTTTTCGAAGCTGGTCTTGTTCCACCGCGTTTAGTTCTCGGGATTTCGCAATCTCCCAGTCTGCGTAGGCTCGTTTCAATTCGTCGGGGCGGGCAATGTCTTGATCGGCCAACGATTGCAGTTGCTCGAACCGCAGTTTCATCAGCGCCGTTTCGGCCTTGGCGGCGTCGGTTTCACCATGCATTTGAGCCCGCCAGCGAGCCGTCGCCACCGCTTCGACTTGCAATCCGTCTTCCAATTTGGCAACGATCTGCCCCTTGGTAACGCGATCTCCAATTTTGACATTCACCTCTTCCAAACGCCCGATCTCCGTCGCGGCGACAAGAATGTCAAACTTGGGAATGGTGAAACCTTCGTAATCGATCGTGACCGAACCGCCCCGGAAACCTTGCGAGGAACGAGAGGTTTGTGAATAACCGGCGTTGTCCTGGGCGATCACGGTCGCGGAGACAATCACCAGCCCGCAACTGAGCAACGAGCACACAACCGTCGCAGTGATCGGGAGCCGCTTCGATCGCTTTCGTTTTGAATGGTTTTGAGTGAACTTCATGACGGTCATGCGATTCGGTGGTGTCTTTGAAAGGTTGACGGTATTGATACGCCCGGGGCGCCGTGTGGGTGACGCGGTCGTCGCTATTGCGTCCAACCCGCCGATGGTGTTCGCCAATCGGCGCGTGGCATTGGTTGTGATTGCGGTTGAGGTTGTTGCGGTGGCTGCTGGATTGCCGTGGACGCCGGAGTCGCTGTCGGTCGACCGATGCGTCGCGGCACCGCGACGTTCCGCGGTGCGGGTTCGGCCGATTCGCGATCGTCGCGGCTCGGGCTCTCGGTCACCGCGGCCGCCGACGGGTTCGGTGACGCGGCAGCCTGTGTGAAGGGGATCCGCGTCGGGGTCAGCTTGAGGCTGGATGCGGAGCGCTGCGATCCGTCCAACCCAGACAGATCAAGCGGACTCGATTGGGGTGCTTCCGGCTCCGCCTGAGTTTCATCGCCGGCTTCGATGGACGGCGCAATCACCGTGGCTTGATAGTCGTCGTGCAAAAAGTTGATCTCACCGGAACATTCCGATTGCACGGGGCGAACTCCCTCGTTGATCAACAGCGTTCCCATCGCGCGTTGCAGTTGAACCAGCGCGATCATGTACGCCGATTCCACCTTCACCAAATCCTTTTCCGCATCGGTCCGACGTTGCTGTGCGTCGAGCAGGTTCTCCAGCTTGATGCCGACGCGAGAGTCATCGCCACCGATGATCCGCCACTGGACCGTCAAGATGTTTTCTTCGGTCACCGCGGTCGACAACACGTTGCGTTTGCTGATCAGTTGTTTTTCAAAACGCTCCAGATCAATCAATGCGGTTTCGACGTCGAACTGGGTTTGCTGGATCACTTCGCGCAACCGCTGGGATCGCTCCCGCGCCCTCAACAGGGCTTCACGGTGCTGAGCCCGAAACGCCCGTCGTCCCCGGGGAAGCTCGAACTCCAGTCCCGTCGAGATGCCGGGGGCATTGTCAAACTGTTCGCCGAACGACCTGGCGACCTTGCTGGCGCCGTTGAGTTGGGACAGGTATCCGTTGAAGACCCAGTTGAGCTGCGGTTCCAGCTCTGCCCGGGCGACCCGCAATTCCAACGCGGAGAGTTCAACGTCGTACGTCGCGGCGCGAACCTCGGGACGGTTTTGCAGGGCCTGTGCGACGGCATCACGCAGATTCCACCGCACTCCGTCGATCACCGGAGCTGCCATCGGAATCAGCTCCAAATCGCTGTCCGCTCCGATCATCGCTTCACTGCCCACCAGGGCAGCCAGCCGTGCCTGTTGCTTCTTCAGATCGGCTTCCAGGTCGATGACCTGGTCGGCGCGACGCGCCACCCGCTGCTTGGCCTTGGTGATCTCGATCAAGGCGGCGTCGAAATCTTTGCGGCTGACCAGCAACCGTTCAATGTTGCGGCTGCGGGCGAGTAATTCACGCTGCTGGGTCAGCTGGGCGCGTGCCTCGTACAATTTCCAATAAGCGGCGATGACATCGGCGATGCGTTGCTCGACCGCACCACGCATGTCTTGCCACGCGACACGGCTTTCGATCCGAGCCTGGGTGACCAAACGCTCGTTGTAATAACGCCCGCCGCGCGACAACAGCGGCTTGGTCAAACTGAGACTCAGCCGTGCGTTCCCCTGGTCTCGCGGCACAAAGAAGGAACTGTTGCTATCCAAAAAACCGATTTCCTGGTTCCATTCCAACTCGGTCCCGGTCCGCGTTTTCTTTCGCACGCCGCCGCTGAAGTTCAGCGACTTTTCACGCAATCGGTCTGCCCCACCGGTCGTGAGGGTATTCCCCACGGGGTCATTGGTCGCCCCGAGGTTGCCACTCAACAGGATCGTCGAGTCGAATTCGGCGTCCTGCTGAACAATCCGTTGGAACGTGGAACTCGCTTCATACCCCACGCTCAAGATGCGGGGACTATGGGCGAGGGTATCCAGCAGGATGGTTTCAAGGTCAAAGCGAACCCAGCGATCGCGATCGAGCACTTGCTGGGTGACCCGATCGGTCCACCACTGCATCGGCGCCGCTTCCCCGGCAAGCATCGGATCAGGCAGACGCGGCATTGGTGCGGGGGGCAACCGTTTCGGCAAGCTCCCCACCGCAGGCATGGAAGGGGCCGTCGCAGACGCATTCGCCTGCGGAATCCCCAATGCTTGGCTGCCCGTGGGGCGTTCGGCATACACACCTTGCACCATCGTCATGGCGAACACCATGACAATCGCGAAGAGCTTATGCAGATCGAATCCCATCCGTGGCATCAAATTCTCGAGTCAGTCCTTCACGAAAACGCATTCCCCTGCGGTTTGCAGGGGTACGCAACCTCAGGGATCGGTCGCAACGATCAATCGGATCGATCCGCCACGCCGAATTGGCGTGTTCACGGCAGCCCCGCGGAGGACAATCGTCACAGTCGTCAAGGTTTGCCAATTGCCAGCATCGGAGCTCGCCGGGAAGGCACACTCGCCCCGCCCCTGAGAACTAGACGCCCAGCGCCATCCGTGGCAGCGTCAGACGCTCGCCGGCCGTCACGATCGGTACAACCTCCCATCGCGGCGCGATCCCGTTTTCTTTTCGTGTGCCGTATGACTTGCTGGCGATTCCGCGCCCCCATGCCCATAGGCGCAAGCAAAACTTGGCTCACGACCGGGGTGACGACACCCCAAGCCGACCACATCATCTCGTTTTCGCTGAAAGCTGCACCTTGGGTAGGGTCTATCTCCAATCGATTCGCCTCGCAATTGCGTTGGTCTGCCTCGGTGCTAGCCTGATTTTGGCTAGTCACTGGTTCGGGCTAATGCCTGATGTGACGAAGATTGAAAGCGCGTCACGGCGGCGACTCAGCGAAGCCGTCGCGGTCAACGCGGCTGCCCACGTTCGAAAACAACAGTGGGTGGACCTGCGTGCGACCGCCGAAACCCTCGTCGATCGCGACGCCGACCTGCTTTCCATTGGGGTTCGCAGCAAGCACGGGGACTTGAAGGTCAATGCCGGCCACCACGACGATCTATGGCGCCAGGTGGCCAGCGACAGCCGGGGAATCGATGCGATCACCGTTCCGATCACTCTGAACCGACGCGAATGGGGCGAGGTCGAGTTTTGCTTTCGAGCCCCCGACCAATCGACCTTCGGCGCGATCGCCGAACACCCTCTGATGCGTTTGTTGGCGTTTTACTGCATCACCGGCGTGTTCGGTTACACGCTGTTCGTGGGCAAAGTGATGAGGGTGTTCAGCACCACCCAAGTTGTGCCCGAACGTGTTCGCCAAGCCCTCGACACGCTCGCCGAAGGCCTGTTGGTCCTGGACGAAAAAGCCAAGATCGTGCTGGCCAACCGCGCGTTCGCCGAAACCGTCGACGTGCCGACCGAGTTGTTGGTGGAATCGCGTGCCAACGAGTTGCCTTGGACGTTTGAGCACGACCAATCCAAGAACGATTTCCCCTGGATGACGGCGATCGATGAGTCCGCCACGATCACCGAACAGATTCTGCATCTAAAAGTCGACGACGGCGCCGAACGCATTTTCTCGGTCAACGCAGCTCCGATCGGTGGCGGAAACGCTCGACGCGGGGCCTTGGCGACCTTCCGTGACGTGACCCACATCGAAGAACATCGCAAACAGCTCGAAGCGATGCTGACGATGCTGCGTGAAAGTCGCGATGAGATCGAAGAGAAAAACCGGGAACTGGAAATCCTGGCGACCACCGATGCACTGACCGGCTGCCTGAACCGTCGCGCCTTCTTCGAACGGTTCGGCCACCTGTGGAAGATGGCTGCCGCGGAACAGAAGCCGCTGTCGTGCATCATGTTCGACAACGACCACTTCAAACGCGTCAACGATACCTACGGGCACGGTGTCGGCGATGACGTCTTGCGCGAAGTGTCTCGGGTGCTGCGAGAAAACCACGGCGATCACGGGCTGGTTTGCCGCTACGGTGGTGAAGAATTCTGTGTCCTGTTGCCGGGCATTGATTTTGAGGATGCACTCGACTTGGCCGAACAAACCAGGGCGTCGATCGAGCAAATCACCTTCAAGGAACCCGCTCAACTTCGCTTGACCGCCAGCGTCGGTGTGTCGGAAACACGCTTCAACGCGTCCGATCCCCAGGAACTGATCAATCAAGCCGATGTTTGCCTGTACGCGGCCAAACGGGGCGGACGCAACTGCGTGATTCCCTACAGCCCGGAACTGTCGCAAATGGATGGCGAAGAAACCGAATCGCGGGAGCGCGCCGAAATCCCCTACCAGGCGGTCACCGCACTGATCGCATCGCTTTCCTACCGCGACGCCGCCACCGCAGAACACAGCCGCCGTGTGGCGGACCTCTGTTCCCGCGTCTCCAAACAGTACATGGACTCGGCCAGCCAATACGTTCTGGAGATCGCCGCGTTGCTTCACGACATCGGCAAAGTCGGTGTCTCCGATGAGATTCTGCTCAAACGCGGAAAACTCAGCCCCGACGAAATGGAATTGATCGCCTGGCATGATCGCATCGGCGTTGAACTGATCGAAACCGCGTTCGAGTGCCAAGAGCTGACCGAAACCGTCCAGTTTCGACAAGCGCATTTTGACGGCTCCGGTCGCTTCCGAAATCTGCCGGTCGGCGTGGAAATCCCGATCGGGGCTCGCATTCTGTCGATCTGTGACAGCTATGACTCGATGATTTCCGACCGCGTCTACCGCGACGGTTGCTCGCATCAAGTTGCCATCGAGGAACTGCGACGCTACGCCGGGTCTCAGTTCGATCCCGAATTGGTCGAGCACTTCGCCAGCGTCATCACCAGCAAACCCGAGCCCGATGCGACGGTCAACAGCGAAGCCGCAATCCAAATCGGATTTCAAGTCGAACGCCTCGCCGCGGCCATCGACAGCCAAGACACCGAGGGGATGCAAACGCTGGCGGAACGTTTGGGAATGTACGCCCGTCGCTGTGACATCGAATCCATTGCGAAAGCCGCTGATCGCATCCGCCAGCGAGCCAGCGAACAAGAAATCTCCTGGCTCGACCTGCTGCGCGACACCAACGAACTGCTCGAGCTGTGCCGCACCACCCAATCGGAACTCATCGAGCACCAGCACGAAAACGAGACCCCGGTGGGATAGCCCCGTCAGCCATCCACACCCGCCACTAGCTAACGCCCCACGCCCCCCGGCGGGACTCGTCAGCGACCGGCGCGTGTTCGCTTCACAAACGTGCCACTGGCACATGCCACGTGCTGAAACACCACCCAGCGGGACGCGTTACGGCTTGTTGATTTAATCCGATCGCACGTGGGATTAGCCGCGAGCGCGCAAGCGTACGGGCATTCATCATCTCGATTACCCACCGGCGCCCGTAGGCACGCGCCAAACGGCTGATTAAATCAACAAGCCGGTAAGCGACCGGCGCGTGTTCGCTTCGCAAACGCGCCACTGGCACACGTCACGTGCTGAAATACCGCCCATCGGGACGCGTTACGGCTTGTTGATTTAATCCGATCGCACGTGGGATTAGCCGCGAGCG
>NZ_JBFHKV010000197.1:0-9854 GCF_041595215.1 Stieleria sp.
GACAGGCATCCTGCGTTGGGATTTGACGATCCCCGCCAAACGCTTCGGAAGCAACGCGTATGATCATCACTACGTCTACACGATCGAAATGGACCGAACTCAATCAATCGTCAGCAACGACGTCGAACAGCAGATGCGCAACGACCTGCGATTCAATCGATCCGGCGGAGGCGGGATGGGGGGAGGTTTTGGCGGAGCCATGGGAGGCGGGATGGGAGGAGGCGGTGCGTTTTAAGCACTACACCCGGTGTCTTTTGTTAGCGGCAGGGCGCGAGCCCTCCGGTATTTGTTAGCGGCAGGGCGCGAGCCCACCGGTCTGTCAACGTAAAACCGGACGGCTCGCGCCGTTCCGCTATCTCCTTCAGCATTTGTTAGCGGCAGGGCGCGAGCCCTCCGGTCTGTCATGCTGAAACCGGACGGCTCGCGCCGTTCCGCGACGTCCTTGGAGGCTCGTGGCTAGCGCCATCGGCTCACTGGATCCTCGACTGCTGAATCAACTGTTTGACGATCTCTTCTCGCGTGCCGGCCTTTTGCAAGATCAGACGCTGGCGGTCGGCCCAATCGATTCGGCCGGCGATCTCTCGGACCATCAACAATTCCGATTCGCAATTCAGGTCTTGCGCGACGCCGCGCAATTTGCCGAGCAAGCGTTCGACGATCTCGGCCACGGTTTTCTCGGAATAGTCGAAGGTGTCGACCAGCGTCGCGGCTACTCCGTAACGCGCCGCCCGCCATTTGTTTTGCCGCACCATCATCGGGTGGCAATCGAACTGATACGTCCCCTCATCGATCCGATCGCTGAGGTACTTGACCAGGCACTGGATCAACGCCGCCAGGGCACAGACGTGATCGATGTTCCCCGGCATGTCACACATCCTGACTTCGACGGTGCCGAAGTTGTGGTGTGGACGCACATCCCACCAGATCTCACGGATCGTGTTGATGAACCCGGTCTCTTCCATGTGGTTGACCAGCCACACGTATTCACTCCAGTTGCGCATCAGCGTTGGCAAGCCCGCCGTCGGCAGCCCTTCCATGACTTTGCTGCGATGCGAGTGCAGGCCCGTGTCACGGTCTTCCCAATAGGGGCTACTCGCCGACAGTGCCAGCAGCAACGGCAGGTGCTGCATGATTCGATCGCAGATCATGACAGCTTTGTCGCCCGAATCGACGCCGACGTGGACGTGCAACCCGAACGTGATCAGCCGCCGCGCCATCTCTTGCAGCAATCGGACCAGTCCGCGATAGCGTTCGTCATCGGTGACGACTTGGTCCTGCCAGTGGCTGAAGGGATGCGTCGCGCCCCACCAGAGCCCGAGTCCTAGATTGTCGGCGGAATGTTGCAGGGACCTGAGTTTTTCGGACAGATCCACACGGGCTTCGGAGACCGTGGTGCAGACGCCGCTGATGACTTCGACGCAGGACTGCATCAATTCGTGCTTGCACGATTCAGAGATGTCGTCGGGCAGGGTCGCCAAAAGTTCGCTGCTGCGGTTGGACAGCGCCATCGAATCGGTGTCGACGATCCCGAGTTCCAATTCGACCCCGACAGTTTGCGACGTGTTCGAATGAAACTGGAACTTGCTCATCACCGGTCCGGGTCAAAGTAGTTGATGATCGACGCTGCGAATAGTTTAGCGGCGTGGGCGATGGCATGCTCATCGACATCAAAATTTCCGGTGTGCAGCGGCGCCCCGCCGACCTGATCGCCCGCGACACCCAAGCGGAACATCGCGCCGGGAACGTGTTCCAAATAAAACGAAAAATCTTCGCTGCCCATACTCGGTTCGTCGATCCAATCAACCGACGCCGGGTTCAGGACTTGGATCGCCGAATCGTGCAGCAATCGAATCAGCGCCGGGTCGTTCATCACACCCGGGGCGGAGGAACCGAGTCGCAGCCGGACCTCGCATCCCGTTTCGCGCGCCGTCGCTTCGCCAACGTCTTCGAGCACCTCCAGAGTCCGTCGACGTGCTTCGACGCTCAGTGATCGAAGCGTCCCTTTGATCGTCGCGGTGTCCGGGATGACGTTGGGGCTGTGTCCCGCGTCGATCATTCCGATCGATAGCACGACGGTATCGTGGGCGTTGATGGCACGGTGGACACGCCGATAAGCGGATTGAATCCACCGGGTGCAGGCATCGATCGGGTCGTTGGTCAAGTGCGGCCGTGCGGCGTGGCCTCCGGAACCGATGAATCTGACCTCCAACATGTCACAGGCCGCGGTGAAGGCGTGTTCTCGCAACCCCACACAGCCGACTTGGCGGGTGGGATCGACGTGCAACGCCAAGACGGCACCGACGTCGGCGAGGGCATGATGATGAATCATGTGCAAGGCGCCTTCGGCGGTTTCCTCGGCCGGCTGCAAGATCGCCCGCGCCGCGATCGGCCAGGGTAACCTGCCGGTGTGTTGCAACTGCGAGAGCAGTTGCATGGCGGCGACGATCACGGTCGCATGAACGTCGTGTCCGCAGGCATGCATCACCCCGTCGACCGTGCTGTGGTAGGCGACGGATTTTTCGTCTTGAATCGGCAACGCGTCGATGTCGCCGCGGATCGCGATGCGGGGGTGATTCGCCAAAGCTTTGTCGGTCACCAAGTCGGCGATCAATCCACGACCTTCACCGGCGACGCGAATCGGCAGATCCAACTTGGCGAGCAGCGTTTTCAGGTACTGAGTCGTCAGCGTTTCGTGGCCGGAAAGTTCCGGGTGCTGGTGCAGATAGCGACGCAGTGCAATCCAGCCGCCCCCCAGTTCTTTCGCGGCTTCGTTGATCGCTTCGATCCAAGCCTCAGGGTGGGATGCGTCTGATCGGGAAGTCTCCGATCCGGACGTGTCAGAGCCCGCCGTTTCAGGGTCGGCCATGTCTAACTCTCCGAGCACAGATTCGGAGACAAATGAGCTGGCTGCTGATGCAGGTGCATCGAGTGATCCCTGGCTGGAAGCATGGTGAGGAGAACGGTCAAAGCGGGCCGCCAACCTGCCTGCGACGACCTCGTCAGGCAGGAGCGACAGAATAACCACTCCAGTGATTCCGAGCAAACCAAGGCGGATCCTCCTTCAATTCACTTTCAAACCGATTTCGCGTCGAGGATCTCCGCCGCCACACGCAGCCCGCTGTTCATGGCACCTTGAATGCTGGGGGTTTCCCGGTAGTCGCCACAGACGTAGAGATTCGCCGGAGCATGGAGCCCATCGATTTGATCAGCGCGAACGGGCTGGACGACGGGATCCAGATTCAACTCGGGCAATCCGTACGGGACACGGATGGTTTGCACCAGATCCCATTGATCGACGTCGTCGCCGAACCAGCGCCGTGCCTGGTCACGAACCGAATCCTCCAACGCATCGGCCGGTTGCTCGGTCTGAGCATCCGAGATGCTGACCGAAATCAGTGATCGGCCGCCGGAAGCATATTCGGGCGCGACATCGCTGAGCACGACGGCGGTCTGGATCGGCCCCGTTTCATCACCCCGCAACATCAACAGCTTGCCGGTGTTGGGCGAGCGGTCGGCGACGAAGTACATCGTGGTGGCATCGTTCCAGCGGGTTGCCAGGTCGGGCGCATCGAGCAATCTCGCCGCGGCGTTGCTTTCGGTCGCGACGACGACGGATGCCGCGTCGAGGTGGCTGCCATCGGTCAGATGAATCCGATGGTGTGGGTCAACGTGCTCGATCGATGCGACCGTGGTGTTCAACCGCAACGTTCCGCGCGGAAGGCTTTCGGCCAACTGTCGCGGAATGGCAGCCATGCCATCGGCGGGAATGGCGATGTCGCCGGCGGCAAACATGCGAAAAACAAATTCGAACATTCGGCTGGACGTCGAAAGCGATTCGTCCAGAAAAACGCCGCCGAGGAATGGCCGAAAGAACTCATCGATCATCGCCTTGGAAAAACCGAGCTGCCCCAGTCGCTGCTCGGTCGACTCGCCGTCGCGATGATACAAGTCGTGCAGCGATCCCCGTCCGGCCAGAAACCGGGCCTTGGCGATCCGCAATTTGTCCATCAGGGACCCGACCGGGCTGGTCGCGGTGGCCAACGCCTGCCCCGGTCGACGCCAGGGATCGCCGAGGCGGGCGAACCGACCGCGTTTGCGCACCAGCGCCCCCGGCTCAAACGCCCGTAGACGCAGGCCTTCATAATCGAGCAACTCGCGGCAAGCCGGGTAGGCGGTCAGCAAGACCTGAAAACCGTGATCCAGTTTCAACCCGTCGACCACGTCCGTCCGGACACGCCCGCCGACGCGATCGCTGGCCTCGAGCAACGTGACCGGATGACCGCGTCCGGCAAGCCGCTTGGCACAGGACAGCCCCGCCAGCCCCCCGCCGATGATCACCGTGTTGGCGGGCGAATCGGGGGGATTCGAATTCGTTCCACTGTCAGATTGGATTGCGTTCACGGTTGTTCCGATAGAGTGAAAATCGACGAGCGGGACACCCAGGACGCCCGGTGACGTGGGCATGGCTGCGAACGGCGATTTCGTTCCATCGACGACTGCCCAGGTGGACAGCCCCCCGTTATTGTCTTAAATAGCACCGAGCCCGAGCAGCGTGTTGAATGACCGACGTCGGATTCTAGCGATCCTTTCCCTTCTCTTCGACCTTCATTCTTTATTGGCCATCGATTCATGCGTGTCATCGTTACCGGATCCAGCGGATTGATCGGGTCAGCCGCGGTGCGTCATTGGGACGCAGCGGGCGATCAAGTCATCGGCATCGACAACGACATGCGTTCGACCTTTTTTGGGCCCGACGGCAGCACCCAGTGGAATCAAACGCAGCTGGAAGCAGAAACCCAGAATTTCCGCACCGAGTCCATCGACATTCGTGACCGCGACGCAATCCTGGACTTGTTCAAGAACGAAACGCCCGATCTGATCATTCACTGCGCCGCACAGCCCTCGCACGACAAAGCGGCCGCGATCCCGTTTCTGGATTTCGAAGTCAACGCGGTCGGAACGTTGAACTTGCTGGAAGCCACCCGCCGCCATGCGCCCGATGCCGTGTTCTGTCACATGAGCACGAACAAAGTCTACGGCGACGCCCCCAATGAACTGCCATTGCGAGAACACCCGACCCGCTGGGACTACGCGCGCGAAGAAGACTATCACGGAATCGACGAAACCTGTCGCATCGACCAGACCATGCATTCACTGTTCGGAGCCAGTAAAACCGCCGCCGATGTGCTGGCGCAGGAATACGGAAAGTACTTCGGATTGAAGACGGGAATCTTTCGCGGCGGATGTTTGACCGGGGCAAGCCACAGCGGAGTGGAACTGCACGGTTTCCTCAGCTATCTGGTCCACGTCGCCGTGACGGGAAAACCCTACACGATCTTTGGCTACAAGGGAAAACAGGTCCGCGACCAAATCGAGTGCACCGATGTCGTCGGCGCCTTCGAAGCCTTTGCCAATAACCCTCGCCCCGGCGAGGTCTACAACATCGGGGGCGGACGTGAAAACGCCGCCAGCGTGCTCGAGTGTATCGCGTTGATCGAAGAAATCAGCGGACACCGAATCGAGTACTCAATCGGCGATGAAAATCGCAAGGGCGATCACATCTGCTACATCAGCGATCTGAGCAAGTTGCGCCGCGACTATCCCGACTGGGACATCCGCGTTTCGCTTCGAGAGATCGTCACACAACTGATCGCCAGTGCCGAAGTGCGCCAGGGCAAGACGACGTAGGGTTTCGGCCGCTTACCGACTCTCGATCTGAGGGCAATCGGACAAATGCAAGACGGTGCGACACGTGCGTGTTTTTCGACATAGGTTTGGTGTGGTCCGTCATCGGTTTACGAAATGGCCGCCCACCTGAGGCAGCCGTTCTGTGCCAGCCGCCCTGAGTCGGACAGTCGAAACGAATCGCCCACCTGTCAATCATGAACTCAGCGCCAAACACTGCGATCGACACTTCGGAAACGCCCCCCGTCGCGGAGCAGGTTGGATTGGGTGTCCCCACCGGCGACGATGAAATCCATTGCCTGATTCCGTCGGCCGACGGCTACACGGGGCCCGAACGTCGTGCCAGCCGTCGGATCCCGCGAACGCTCGAGATCTCGGTTCAACCCATGGATCTCCAGATGAAGGAGACGGGCCGGTCGTTCTTCGCCATCACGCGTGACATCAGCCAAGGCGGGCTGGCATTTTTAAGCTCCCAGAAATCCGACTTCGAAAAAGCGGTCGTGTCGCTCAACGATGGCATCGCGCCGGGAATCGTCTGTCGGATCTGCCACAGCTCATTGGTTCACAGCAGCGGGCCCGAAGAAGTCTGGTTGACGAACGTCGAGTACTTGCACCTCCATCGACCTCGCAATTAGCCCGGATCGCCTGCTTGGCCCCCGCCGGGCAACGCTGTGCAGTATTTTTTAGCGGTAGGGCGCGAGCCCTCCGGTGTTTCGGGAACGATGAGGGACCGGAGGGCTTGCGCCCTGCCGCTAACAACTCGTCAAACGCAGGGAATCAATGCTTCACAGCGTTGCCCGCTGGTCCCCTGAGCGGACTTCCGCGGGTGGTCCGTCTCGACGAGCGGCAGGATTGATTACAATTCCTGCATTCGCAGCCGGTCGCCACCAATCGCAGAAACGGGCGTTCGGCGTTCCTCCCAGACACCCAGAGCTGATATGCCCCGCTTCGCTACCGCGCTCGCCGCGCTCGCCCTTCTGGCCTCCACCGGTTTTTGCCAAGACGATTCGACCACGCCCCCCGAATCCGTCTCCTTGTTCAACGGCAAGGATCTTTCCGGGTGGATCGGGCGTGCCGATTTGTGGTCGGTCGAAGACGGCCAGATTGTCGGCCGAACCGTCGCCGAAAAACCGCTGCAACAAAACACGTTTTTGATCTACACCGGCAGCGAACCGAGCGACTTTGAATTGACGTTCCAATTCAAGATCGAAAACACGAACTCCGGCGTGCAATATCGCAGCAAGATCATGGACAAGGAAAAATTCGTCGTCGGTGGGTACCAGGCGGACATCGATTTTTCGAACCGCTACGCCGGGATTCTCTACGAAGAAAAAGGCCGCGGCATCTTGGCCGAACGCGGTCAGTCGGTCACGATCGACGAGCAGGGCAAGAAAACCCGCAAGACCTTTGCCGACGGAACCAAACTCGGCAACGGCATTCACCCCGGCCAGTGGAACGAGTATCGCATCGTCGCCAAAGGAAACCACCTGCAGCACTTCATCAACGAAACGATGACGGCCGAAGTGTTCGACAACCAGCCCGGCAAATCCGCTTCATCGGGCGTGATCGCGTTTCAATTGCACCGGGGCGATCCGATGGTCGTGCGGTTCAAGAACATCGTGCTGCACCCGGCCGAGTAACCGCGGGACGGCTTCCCGATCGACTATGATCCCCCTAGGAGCATCTCATGACAAAGTCGATTTGGGCCAGTGACGATCAAACGGAAACCCTGCTGGCCGCTGCGCGGTCGGGCGATTCCGACGCGGTCAACCGTTTGCTGGAAAAGCACCGGGCGCCGATCCGGCGGCTGGTCGAATTGCGTCTGGACCGCAAGGTCCAACGCCGCGTGGACGTCAGCGATGTCGTTCAAGACGTGATGATCGAAGCCAGCGGTCGGCTCGACAAATACCTGTCCGACCCGGCGATGGCATTCCACCTTTGGTTGCGCCAAATCGCTTGGGATCGGATCATCGATACCTATCGGCGGCATCGCGTCAGCGCAAAGCGGAACATGGACCGCGAGCAACCGATGACCTCCCCGGGCGGTCCCGACCAGTCGACGATGGAGTTGGCCGTCCAACTGTGTGATCCCGGTTTGACACCCGCGACGGCCGCCACGCAACGCGAGATTGCCGCCAAGGTCGAAGCGGCGATCGAAAAGTTGAATGACCAGGATCGCGAAATCATCCTGATGCGGCACTACGAGCACCTTTCCAACTTGGAAATCGCCGAGGTGCTGGGGCTCAATCCGCCCGCGGCAAGCATGCGGTACCTCCGCGCCGTGCGTCGATTGCGTGAGGTGCTTCAAGAGGACGACCAGTCGTCATCGACCAGTGATGAGTTTCGCCGGTGAGCGACCTGTCGGCCCGCGACGAGCAGCGGTTGGCGGACTTGTTGGCCGAGCTGACCGATGCGATCTGCCGCGACCAACCGATCGATTTTGATCGCGTCTGCCGCGAGAACCCAGACCTGGCCGACGAACTCCGCAAACTATGGGGCGCCGTGTTGGTGACCGACACCGCGGGGATCGCCGCCGATCAGCGGCCGCCGACACCTGCCGGGGACGACAATCGCTGGCGACGTCTCAAGCTGCCCACCACGATCGTTGACTATGAACTGATCGAAGAGGTCGGACGCGGCGGCATGGGCGTCGTCTTCCGCGCCCGTCAGATCAGCCTGGACCGTGAAGTCGCGGTCAAGATGATCCTGCGAGGTCGGTTGGCCAGCGACGTCGACCTGGAACGCTTTTTGGCCGAAGCGGCGGCGACGGCTCGGCTGGTCCATCCAGGCATCGTTCCCGTCTACGAAGTCGGCGACATCGACGGTCGCCCGTTCTTCAGCATGCAGTACATCAAGGGAGAAACGCTCGCCGATCGGACCGCCCGGGGGCCGCTGCCGCAGCGTGAAGCAGCCCGAATCATCGCCGACGTCGCCCGCGCCGTGCAATTCGCCCACGACCAAGGTTTCGTTCATCGCGACTTAAAACCCAGCAACATCCTGCTCACCAAGGAAGGGCAAACGCTGATCACCGACTTTGGGTTGGCCAAAGAATCGGGCGCCAACGTCAATCTGACCCGCAGCGGCATGCTGGTCGGAACACCGGCCTACATGTCGCCCGAGCAAGCCGGCGGCAGACGTGAGTTGCTCGGGCCGGCGACCGACATCTACAGCCTGGGGTCGATGCTCTACTTCACCCTGACCGGCCGACCACCGTTCGTCGCGGAAACGCCGGTCGAAATGGTGATGCTGGTGATCGAACAAGACCCCAGTCCCCCGCGGGCACTCCGCCCGGGACTGGACCGCGATCTGGAGATGATCGTGATTCGCTGTCTGCAAAAACCGATCGATCTGCGTTACGCCACGGCCGGCGATCTGGCGAAGGATCTGGAGGCCTTTCTGGCCGATGAAGTCGTGGCGGCCCGCAGCGGACGGTTTGCACAAGTGATCGCCAGGATTTTTCGCGAAACGCACCACGCCGCCGTGCTGGAAAACTGGGGCACGCTTTGGATGTGGCATTCCCTGGTGCTCTTGGTGGCGTGTTATTTGACCTGGCAGCTCGAATTCTTAGGTTACGAAAATCGATTCATCTACATGGGGCTGTGGACGCTCGGATTGGGCGCGTGGGCGGCCGTGTTTTGGAAATTCCGGCAACGGATGGGACCGGTAACGTTTATCGAACGCCAGATCGCGCACGTCTGGGGCGGCAGCATGATCGCGATCGGGATGTTGTTTCCGATCGAGTGGCTGCTCGGGCTGGACGTGCTGGTGCTCTCGCCACTGCTGGGCGTGATCAGCGCGACCGTGTTTGTGGTCAAAGCGGGCATGCTGACCGGCGCGTTTTACTTTCAAGCGATCGCACTGTTCGCCGCGTCGCTACTGATGGCCGTCGCACCGCGCTGGGCGCATCTGATCTTCGGGATCGTCTCGGCGCTCTGCTTCTTCATCCCCGGATATCAATACTGGCGCAAGAGACAACGACAAGGCGGCTGAGGCAGATTTCCATGGCTCAGCCAAAATCGTCCAAGGACGTCGGTGAATGCCTGCCGGATAACCGCTGATCGAGCATTCCTGCCCGTCAGACATCTCCCGACGAGCGAACGTTAGGCAAGCGCTATGAACGAGTTGACGATGAAAAGAGATTCATCATCGGCCGCCCATTCCATCGGATC
>NZ_JBFHKV010000198.1:0-9840 GCF_041595215.1 Stieleria sp.
GGAACAAGAAATAGTCATGGCCACCACGCTTGCCACTGAAAAACAGGCCAACGCGATCAAGCAGCGGATGGCGGAGATTCGTACGGAGTTGCCTTACGACGTCGACGACGCCCGCATGCGTGTGCGTGAATTGACCGACTGGAAGTATCACATGGCGCGTCACCCGCTGCCGCTGCTGGCGCTCGCCGCGGGTGTCGGCTACTTGCTCGTCCCTTCCAAATCGAAACCGGCGACCGAGCCGATCATCATTCACCAGGACTCGCATGGCAACACCACGAAAGAATGTGGCGCAGCGCCGGCTCCCGCGAAGCGTGGCTTCATCGGTGGAATCATGGGAGCTGTCACCTCGCTCGCCTTAAAACAACTCACGACGGTCGCCTCGAATCAGATCAGTCAACTTCTGACCAAACCAAAAACACCATGATCGCTCCTCCATTCCCGTCGCGCCCCCTGGAAGATGAACGGTTTGATGACCTGGATCGTCCACTGCATCGCAACGATCCTGAGCGATCGAAGGCGAGCATTGTTCATCAGACCATCGCCAAGCACCCGACGCTGGCCTTGGCCGCCGCCGGCGCAGTCGGACTGACACTCGGTTGGCTCGTTAAACGTAAATGGCGGTAAAGGACCATGCACCGAAATTCAAGTTTCCAAAAAGTGATTCACGACCTCATCGATCTCTGGGAATTGCAATGGCAATTATTCTCAGTCGATGCACAAGCTGCCAAGCGAAGTCTCGGTCGGGCAATTGTCTGCAGTTTGGTCGCGCTGCTGTTGGTCGGCTCGGGATTCACCGTTTTCCTTTTCGGCCTCGGATTCCTGCTCGATGAATGGACAGTTCTGTCGACCGGCACGGCGCTGCTGATTGTGGGCGCGGGGACGTTAGTCGTCGTCGGCGTCCTACTGCTGATCGCGATGAGCGGTGCTAAATCGGCCGCCGCCGCCATGGATGAATCGAAGTCCGAGTTCAGCGAAAATCTCCGCTGGCTCAAAGCAACACTCGTGGCGCCGGACTCCTCCCCACGAAATCAGTTTCGCCGCGAATCGTTTACCAATGACGGACGTCGCGAGCGCTACTACACCACCGAAACCGTCTCTCCCCTGTCACGAAGGTAATTCCATGTCCGATACGAAAGCTCCCGATACGTCTGCCCAAAACACCGATCAACCCAACAGTGAAGCAGCCCGGCGCGCTCGCGAAACGGCGGAGTGGATTGCGACAGGTGCAAAGGAGATGGGACAGGATGCGGCCCAGCATTACGTCCAGGAACCGGCCAAGGACTTGATCAGTCTGGCCAAGGAGTATGCCAAGGATCACCCCGATGTCGCCGCCTGCTGGGCGTTCGGTCTGGGGGTTGTGGTCGGGTGGAAACTGAAACCGTAACGGCAACGCTGTGACGCATTTTTTTTAGCGGTAGGGCGCGAGCCCTCCGGTGTTTCGGGAACGATGAGGGACCGGAGGGCTTGCGCCCTGCCGCTGACACCTCGTCAAACGCAGGGAATGAACGCTTCACAGCGTTGGCGTAGCGCGTTGCACGTTCAACGTTGCCCGGCAATCGTTTCATCAATCCGATGGCTCTCGCGCGTCGTCTATCTGGGCTGCGGCCCATTCTTTTTAAACGTGTGGACGTTTCTCGTCCGAACTTGTCTTGATTTCCGCTATGAAATCAACAACGTCAATGAGGCGGCGCGGACAATGGCGCGAACCGGCTGATCTCATTGGGCGATCAGCCGTTAGTCGCGAGCCGATAGGCCGAAGCGAGATGAGACGACGCTTAGCTTCGCGGCATTGCCGTCAATCCTGGACTTGAACGTGCACCACGCCGAAAGAAACGCTCACGTGTGGTCTTGTTTCAACCAGCGCGGTTGATCGGCTGTCAAATCTTCGTCCGTTGGAACGAAATTTGGGTCATTCTCTCACTTCGGCGTCTCCGGCACACCCTTTGCGTTTGTCGGTGTGCAGCGGCGAATGAACCTCTCACACACCTCCACAGGCGATGTGCCGCCAAGCCTGGGAAAGCCCATGGAATCAACATGATCAAGAAATTTCTTTACGCCTCGCTTTCGCTCGCGCTGGCATTTTCCACTGTAGGTTGCGATGTCGATAAGACAGAAGAAGGTCGGCTGCCGAATGTAGACGTGGATGTGTCAGGCGATCCGGGCAAGTTGCCCGCTTACGATGTCGACGGTCCTGATGTGGATGTCTCGATGGAAGAAAAGGAGATCAGCGTCCCAGATGTGGACGTCGATATGGAAAAGAAGAAGGTGAACGTTCCCGACGTGGACGTCGACTTGCCCGCTGACGAATAAACGTCGGCCCGATGGTGGGCGGGCTCAATCCGGTCTTGCACCAATGATTGATGAGCCACCGCAGGCATTCCCCGCCGCCACACTAAACACATTGCTTTACCGCACGCTTCACAGCACACCTCAAACATCGGAACCTGTTATGTCAACCACCGTTAAAAGCCAGAACACCCTGCTGAAAGTGATCCTCGCCATCTTGCTGCCACCCTTGGCGGTATTCATGGACCGTGGGGTCGGAACGCAATTCATCTTGAACATTGTGTTGACCCTGGTCGGATTCTGGATCATCGGAATCATTCACGCGTTGATCGTCGTGTTGTAAGTGATTCGAGATGCCGGACGGCCGTTAAATGGCGCGGTCCGGCAGCTCACTTTCCCTGCCGATCGATCGACCCCTCGACACGAGTTCCATGACCATGATTGACAATTTGTCCACACCGTTTGCCGCGCTCCTGGCGCAAGCGGGTAGCGAGACGACGGCAGGCGACCCATCGCCAGGCGATGCGTCTGGCCCTGTCGACAAGACCGGTGAGATCGACGTTTCGGTCACCACCGTCTGGGAGACCATCGACAACATGATCGATGGATTTCTCGACCGTCTGCCGTTCCTGTTGATCGGCGTCGTGGTCTTCGTGGTCTTTTTTTTCGTCGGCAAGTTCGCTCGCAAGGGAATCAACCGCGCGACCGCTGACAAACCGTCGGCCAATGTGGGTCGCGTCGTCGGTCGGTTGGCTCAATGGGCACTCGTCTTTATCGGCTTGTTGCTCGCGGTCACCATCATGGCGCCTACGGTCACGGCCGGTAAGCTGATTGCGTCCCTGGGTATCGGTGGGGTTGCGATCGGTTTCGCGTTCAAGGACATCTTGCAGAACTTCATGGCCGGCCTATTGATTCTGATCAATGAACCGTTCAGCGTCGGCGACCAAATCGTCTCTGGGGATCACGAGGGGACGGTAGAATCGATCGAAACTCGAGCCACCAACATTCGAACGTACGATGGCAAAAAGGTTGTGATCCCGAACAGCCAGATCTACACAAACCCCGTTGTCGTTAATACCGCGTTTCAATGCATTCGCAGTCAGTACGACGTCGGCGTCGGCTATGGAGACGATTTGCGGAAAGCCGCGCAGGTGATGCAGCAGACGTTGGAGTCTGTCGATGGAGTGGTTAGCGATCCGGCCCCGGATGTGATTGCCACGGAGCTTGGCGGTAGCAGTGTCGTTTTACGTGCCCGCTGGTGGACCGCCCCCGAGCGAGCCAACGTCGTCAAAGTCGGCAATGAAGTGATCGCCTCGATCAAAGAAGCGTTGGATGACGCCGGAATCGATATGCCGTACCCGACCAATGTGATGCTGTTTCATGATCAAACCGAACAATCCGACGGCGATCGAACGCGACAACGTGAGGGGTGGCCGGCAGGAAACAAGCCGCCTCAACCGCGGCCCGTTGGTAGCGTTTAGGATGGCGTCGCACCCGGTGATCATCAAGAGCTGCTGATGAGATTAGAAACGGAGTCAGAAACCAGAATCCCAATCGATCCTCCGGCCCATCGAGTATTCGAAACCGCCATTCCCTCACCTAGCCGGAGGCCACCACGAGGATCCCCATGTTATCCTTCTTCAACTGCGTGATCTATTTGCTTTTCGGCATCTTGGTGGCCGGATCGTTGTTGCCGCTCAGCTCGCATCCACACTGGTTCATTCGTGGCTGGGATTTCCCGCGGATGCAAATCCTGCTGATCACGTGGCTGGCTGCGGCGGCGCTGATCACAACCAATGCGATCGCCGGACAACCGTCGACGGTCAGGTTGACTGTCATCGCGACCTTAACGCTGGCCTTAACCGTTTGGCATTTGTTCCGCATCATCCCGTACACGCCTCTGGCGGCGACGCAGACCAAGTCCTGGCGGCCGCAACAGCCCGGGGACCCGGATGACGATGCCCGTCGGCTTCGGGTGCTGGTTACCAACGTGGAAGAAGAGAACGATCAATTTGCTCGTTGGCAACAGGTTGTTCTGGAACAGGACGCAGACATCATCATCGTCGCCGAGGTGGATCAGCGGTGGGCCGAGGCGATCGCGGAGCTGAAATCAGACTATCCCAACCAAATCGTTCACCCCCAAAGCAATTGGTACGGGATGGCGTTGTTGTCGCGACTTCCGATCCTTGAAAGCGACATTCGTTTTCGAGTGCAGGATGATGTACCATCAATTGACACGATGGTCCAATTGCCCAGCGGAGATGAAGTCCGAATTGTGGGGGTTCATCCGCGGCCTCCCGAGCCGATCCGCGACAACGATGCAACCGCCCGCGACGCTGAGTTGGTTTTGTGGGGCAAGGAACTCGCCGAAGACGATCGCCCAATTATCATCGGTGGTGATTTGAACGATGTCGCATGGTCACAATCAACGCGACTATTTTTGCGTCTGAGTCGATTGTTGGACCCACGCCGCGGCCGGGGATTTTTCAACTCGTTTCACGCCGATCGGATGTGGATGCGGTTTCCGCTCGATCATGTGTTTCACACCACGCATTTCGCGTTTCGCGATCTGCGGCGTTTACCGCATGTCGGCTCAGACCACTTTCCAATTCTGATCGACCTGCAGCTCGAACCGACGATGCATCACGAACACGATCAACTTGAAGAAAAGGAAGGCGATGAGGCAGAAGCCGCAGAGCGACTGATGCGAGCCAAGCAGGCCGACCCGCTACACGTCGAAACCGTGATTCCAGCTCGGTGAGCCCTCCGCGACGAATGCACCAGGCATGGTCCTGATTGCGTCACCGCATCTGGCGAGTGACCTCCAGCCCGGTCAGTTGCGGGTGCAGCGACGCTGAGCCGATTTCCCCACAGGCAGCCCGCTATGGAAAGGGTCGCTCGGTCCAACCGATGAGGGCGGCGATCCAGCGATGCATCTCATTGACGATTCGGCAATGGTCGAATTCAATCTTACGAGTGTGAGGCTTCTGGCAGGGCGTGATTCTGAGGTGAAGTGAGTTTGGGTTTGCCTTCTTCATCGCCCGGTTTTCTCTGGGAAAGTGAGGCATGGGCGATTTGATTGGCAAATTCTGGGACACCTCTGATTTTCCTGCGCGATGGAGTTGCGGCAATTGGTCGGAGTTTCTCGGCTGGCTGCACATCATCAGCGACATCGCGACCTTTGGCGCTTATTTTGCCATCCCGGTCGTGCTGGTCTACTTCGCGCGTCGACGAGACGACTTTCCGTTTACCAAGTTGTTTTGGTTGTTCGCGGCGTTCATCTCGGCCTGCGGTTTGGTGCATCTGATCGAAGCGATCATTTTCTGGTATCCGATCTATCGCGTCTCGGGGCTGATGAAGTTCATCACGGCGACGGTTTCCTGGGCGACGGTGATCATCCTGGTCCAACACATGCCTCGAATCTTGCGTTTGCCTTCGATCGTGGCGACGAACGAACGGTTGAAGTTGGAGATCCGTCAGCGAGAAGAAACGCAGCGCGAGTTGCAGCAAGCCAAGGCGCGTTATGTCGCTCTGCTATCCGGAACTCGCAGTATCGTTTGGACGTCGGATCCGGAAGGAAACTTTTCGACGCCCCAAGTTTCCTGGGAACGCTACACCGGACAATCGTGGAGCGAACATCGTCGGTTCGGATGGATCGACGCCATCCATCCCGATGACCGACCCTCGTTAAAACGTCGCTGGCAAGCCGCCTTGGATTCAGGCAATAAATACCAAGCGAGCGGTCGCATCTGGCACCGAGACAGTCAATCGTACCGCACGTTCGCGGCCGAGGCGGTCGCGATCAAGAACGACGACGGGTCGATCCGGGAATGGGTCGGCACGATCGGGGACATGGAAGAACAACATCAAGCGGAAACGAACTTGGGTGTGATCCAGTCCGAACTGGCCCGCAAAAACCGCGAATTGGAACTGATCTACAAGGCCGCCCCGGTCGGTATGAGCGTGATCGACCGCGAGTTGAGGTTTCTGCGGGTCAACGAAAGGCTGGCGAAAATCAATGGACGCTCACGCGACGATCACATCGGATGTCGTTTAGACGAGATTCTGCAAGGTCTCAACGATCAAGTCGAACCGATCTGCCATCGGGTGTTCGAGACCGGCCGACCGGTGCTGAACGTGGAAATTGTCGGCAAAACGCCGGCATCGAAAAAGGAACGTACCTGGCTTGCGAGTTACTATCCTCTCGAATTGCCGTTGGAGAATGGTTCGACCGACGATCATCGCGTCACGGCGGTCAGCTCCATCGTGCAGGACATCACCGAACGGAAGGAGCAAGAACAGCGACTGCGGGAAAGTGAGCAAATCGCCTTGGCAGCGAACCAAGCCAAGAGCGAGTTTCTGGCCAACATGAGCCACGAGATCCGCACGCCGATGGCTGCGATTCTGGGTTACGCCGATGTCTTGTTAGGACACTTGAAAGACCCCGACAATCGCAACTGTGTGCTGATCATGAAGAAGAACGGCCAGTTCTTGTTGGAATTGATCAACGACATCTTGGATTTGTCGCGGATCGAAGCGGGCAAACTGAACATGGAAGTGGAGGAATGCCCGCTTCCGCAAATGGTCGCTGACATTCAATCGTTGATGCTGGTGCGGGCGGAGGAGAAGGAGATCAAATTCGAAGTCGAGTTTGACGGTAAAGTGCCACGGACGATCAAGACCGACCCGATCCGATTGCGGCAAGTCTTGATCAACTTGATCGGCAACGCGATCAAATTTACTGACGAAGGCGAGGTGCGATTGAGAGTTCGATTCGTCGAGGGGAGCAATCCACCGGTGGTCGAATTCGCGGTGGTCGACACCGGAATCGGAATGAGTGAGGAACAAATTGAGCGGCTGTTCCGGCCATTTTCCCAGGGGGACTCGTCTGTCACGCGCCGCTATGGCGGCAGCGGATTAGGACTGGCGATCAGCCAGCGGCTGGTGCAGATGCTGCAAGGCGAAATGGATCTGAGCAGCGCGGTCGGCCAGGGGTCGACGTTCTTCGTCCGCTTGCCGACCGCGTCGTTCGCGGAGATCGATTTGGTCAAACCCGATCTCGTCAGCCGGAATACCGAATCCAAAAGCCGTTCGGCGGCCCCAAAAGAACTCGCCTGCCGCGTCTTGGTAGTCGACGACCGACGCGACGTGCGGCATATCAGTCAGCACTTTCTGGAAAAAGCCGGGGCGACGGTGGCGACGGCCGAAGATGGTCGACAGGGTTACGATGCGGCGGTCCAGGCACGGGATTCGGGCGAACCGTTCGACGTGATCGTGATGGACATGCAAATGCCCAACCTGGACGGCTTGCAGGCCACCGCGATGCTGCGGTCGGTCGGCATCGACTGGCCCGTGATCGCGCTGACTGCCGACGCGATGAAGGGAGACCGCGACCGTTGCCTCAACGGCGGCTGCGACGATTACCTCGCCAAACCCATCGACCAGGCCAAACTGGTCGCCATGGTGGCTCATTACAGCCAAGACATTTCGATCGAACAATTGCGGCAAAAGCGAACTGCCCGAGCGGCGAAATTGAGGGCCCATCTGGAAAGCGGTCAGGACTAGGCCGCGTTTGGCCCGCCTTTTGCTCGGTCAGCGACCAATCCGATCGACAAACCGCTACAGCGATGATATTTTTTCAGTCCAGGTGATCTTCCATGGCAACAGGCACCACTTTATCCAAACCCCAGCCCATCCTCCGATCCAAGTGGTCCAAAGCGATGCCTAGTCTCTTAGTCATTGATGATGACCGTGCAATTTTGGCTCTGGCGGAAAAAACGCTTTCGCCGATTGCGGACATCACCACCTGTGCCAGCGCCGGCGAGGGTCTGGCCGAACTGAGACGCGGGTCCTACGACGCGGTGTTGCTGGATATTCAGCTGCCCGATCAAAACGGGCTGGCCGTTTACTGCGAAATCCGCGAGCACGATCGCCGCATCCCCGTGATCTTCATGACCGTCGAGGCGGCCAGCAACACCGCGATCGAAGCGATGCAGTTGGGGGCGTTTGATTACATCGCCAAACCCCTGCACGTCGAACCGTTACGGGATCTGGTCGAAAAAGCGATCGAGCAGCGGCAGATCAGCAGCGTGCCCGTCGCCATCTCCGCCGATGACGAAGGGGGCGACCAAGCAGCCGAGCTGTTCATCGGTCGCTCACCAGCCATGCTGGACGTTTTTAAAGCAATCGGAAAGGTCGCCAAGCAAGACGTGCCGATTTTAGTTCGGGGTGAAAGCGGCACCGGAAAAGAATTGGTCGCCCGGGCCCTGTTCCAATACAGCCACCGCAGCGAGGAAACGTTTCTGGCCGTCAACTGTGCGGCCTTGCCAGATAATTTGCTCGAGAGCGAATTGTTCGGACACGAAAAAGGCGCGTTCACGGGGGCCGAAAGTCGCCGGATCGGGAAGTTCGAACAATGCAACGGCGGCACGTTGTTCTTGGATGAAATCGGTGACATGGCGCCGACCGTCCAGGCCAAAGTACTGCGCGTGCTGCAAGAACAACGCTTTGAACGTGTCGGTGGCAACAAAGAGCTGACCACCGATGTTCGGATCATCGCCGCGACCAACCGACCGCTGGAACAGATGGTCGAAGACGGCGAATATCGCGAAGACTTGCTGTACCGGCTCAACGGGGTGACCATCGAATTGCCCCCGCTGCGCGACCGTCTCAGTGACGTACCGTCCTTGATTCGCTTCTTTCTCGCCCAGGCCAAAAAGGAATTCAACAAACCCGACCTGGAAGGGCTGTCCCCCGAAGCGGTGGCATTGCTGACCGCGTACGACTGGCCGGGCAACGTCCGACAATTGCGGGCGGTGATCCGCCGCTGCGTGCTCGACACCGTCATGCCGGTCATTACCCCCGACATCCTCCCCGGCGCGATCACCGGCACCGTTTCTCCGGTCAAAAAAACTCCGACCCAGGATGTCGTCCCGCGAGAAGAACCCACCGAAGGAACACAATTGCCGCAATTGGTGCAGCGTTTGCTAGATGAACGTTCGACCAATATTTACGCCGAAGCGATGGAGTACATGGAACGTTTTGTCATCCTGAAAGTGTTGCAAACGACCGATGGTAACCAGAGCCAAGCGGCGGAGATGCTCGGCATCACGCGAGGCAAATTGCGAGACCGAATCAACTCGTACAACATCGTCCTCAAGAGCGACGTGTCAGTCGAGGAGTAGAGGCGACTGGTCCAATGCCTTTGCAAACCACACACCGGCAACCGAAGAAGATGACCGAATCACAACGACAACGTTTCTCCGCAGCCCTCAGTCGAGTCGCGGGCGACGAGGAAGTACTGGAGATGTTGGCGAAGATTGCTGCCGAGGACGCTCCCGGATTGATGTCTCAATTGCAGGATCACATCCAGCAAGGCGAACTCGCCGAGGCGGCGAAAGTCGGTCACGCGCTCAAGGGGCTCTTGAGCACCTTTGAAACCGGCGAACCGGTCAGCGAGCTGCAACCCTTGATCGACGCGGCACGCGCCGGTGACGAAGCCTCGGTGACGTCGGTTCACGCCTCGGTCCGACCACAATTGAACACGCTCGTGAC
>NZ_JBFHKV010000199.1:0-9794 GCF_041595215.1 Stieleria sp.
CAGCAGCATGACCGCTGCGTACCGCGAGCACCTGTTTCCGATCGCCACCCTGATCACGCCGAATCGCTATGAAGTCGAAGCGATCCTGGGGCGGAAACTGACCGATCTGGATTCCTTTTGCCAGGCCGCCGATGACCTGCATCAGTTGGGACCAAAGTATGTGTTGATCAAAGCCGGGGTGATCGACGGGGATCGGCAGCACATCCTCGCCGACGATGAACACGTGACTTGCATCGGCGTCGCAGACGTGCCGGGAAACCATGGTCACGGTGCGGGCTGCAGTTTGTCGGCGACCATCGCGGCACGTTTGACGTTGACCAGTCCCAAGCACCCGCATGCCCTTCGGGTGAATTCCGCGGTGCAAGGTGCGATCTCCGCCGTTCACACGTCGCTGGAGCTATCGCCGCCGCTAGGCCAAGGCTGCCGCCCTGTCGAGCATCGTGTTTTGCACGCGGGAAAGAATGCCGGCGGGGCTCAATGACAGGCTGGACGTCTAACCCACTTCTGTTTCAGTCAACACCGTCGCGTCACCGATTGGCGGCAAGGCTTTCGCGGCGCCGCGGACTTTGACGTATCCGGAGATGGCGACGATGATCGCCGCCAGCAGCACCAGGATCTTGATCCAGGTGGCTTTCTTGTCGCGGATCGGTTGCAGTTTGGCACTTCGTCCGACCAGGGCCGCGGCGATGAAAAAGACGGCCAGCGCCAGCAACATCTTCGTGCCCACCAAGGCGTGGTAGAGTCCGTCGCCCTGGTGTGCTGGAATGGCCCGGTAGTAGTTGTACAGTCCGCTGACGAGAAACAGCAGCACGCCGATGTGGACGAACCGCTTCCACCGCGACGTGATCGCCGTGGCCAATTGGCGGTGCGGTTCGTCGCCCAGCTCTTTGGCCGACGGCATCAACACGAACGCCGTGAACACGCTTCCGCCGACCAGAGTGATCGCCGTACCGACGTGAACGATGCGTGAGAGGATGTCGAGAATTTCCATGGGATCGCTTTGGACGGGTGGAGTGTCTGCGGAGAGCTACGGTAACCGCACCAAAGGAGACCACTTTAACGACGCACTGGACATGACGGAAGGCGATCGACGCGAGCCTCACATCGCATCATCGACGCGGCCTCCATCGGCGGCGGGAAAGAACTTCTCCAGTGTCGTCGCGTCGGGCTTGGGGGTGACCAGCGATACGATCACGGTCGCAAGCGTCGATGCGATGAAGATCGTCGCGACCGGCATCGTGTGGATCGTGCTGCCGCCCAGCGTGATATCGACCGACCAGTTTTCGATCGCGCCGAATTGGCTGGCCGAAAACAACCAGAACCACACCGAAGCCGCAGTCAACACGCCCGCGTAGGCGCCCCACTTGGTCAACCCACGCCAGTAGATGGCCAAGAACGCCAGCGGGAACAAGCTGCTGAATCCGCTGAAGCACCAAATCCCCAGTTGGAACACGCGGGTCTGGGCGATCGTGGTCAAGCTGAGCAGAAACGTTGCCAAGACGACGGCGATGATGAACCCACGCGAGATCAGGATGATCTGACGATCGCTGAAGCGGTCTTCGCGACTGTAGTGGACCACGATGTCTTTGGTGAACATGGTTCCGATACACAGGAATTGGCTGTCCAGGCTGGACATGATCGCGGCCAAGATGCCGGCCAACAGGAACCCGCCCAGGACATCGCCCGAAAGCGACTTGACCATGAATCCGAGCACCTTGTTGGGATCGCTGGCGATCGGAGGTGGGATGTCGATCAAGCCCGTCGTCGCCCAAACGCCGATCAACACGCAAGGAATCCAGACGATCAAGATGAACACCGGGTGTGCGACGACGGACAACTTGAATGCGTTGGCGTCCCGGGCGGTCAACCAGTGCTGAAACAGGTGCGGAAACATGCCGACCGAAAACGGAATCAACATGTACGTCAAGAACAACCACGGATCCATTCGTTCCCGCGTGCGAAATTTCTCGGGCGCTTCGACGGTGGCGAGTTGGTCCGAAAGGGTGACTTCGGCGCGCACCCGTCGCGCTTTGGGGATTTCTTGGGAGACGATGTGCAGTGAATCCATCAGTCCCGATGGCGGCTCGGTACGCACGACGCGCTGGCCGTCGCGGATCTCATGGGCACGTCCGCTTTCAACCGATTTGGCGGCCAAGCCCGTCGCGATCAAATAAAACGCGACGACACCCAGGACCATGAAGACAATGGTTTGAAACGTGTTGGCCCAAGCGGTGCCCCGCATCCCGCCGAAGAAAACATACACCAGCACGACGGCGCAGATCACCAATTCGGTCAACCACGGCGGAATGCTGCCCGATTCGGTCAGCATCAGAAAATCGCCACGCGTCGCGCCTTCGATCGCCTTGCCGGCCGAGATGATTCCGACCAACAGATAGGGGATGACCAGCCCGACGAGAATCGGGAACAGCAGCAAGCCGATCTTGTCGCTGCCGAGTCGATCGCGAAAAAACGCGATTTGTGTCGTGTAGCCGTATTTCTTTCCCCACGACCAAAGCTTGATGCCCAGCACGAAGAAACAGAGCGAGTGAATGATGCCCGACGAGGACGCGAGCATCGCGTAGACGCCCACCCCTTCGGCAAACGCTTCACCGGTCGATCCGACCAATGCGAACCCGGTCATTGTCGTGCCGAAGAGTGACATCAACAACAGAAACGGGCCGATCGAATGGCTGGCCAGCAGGTAGTCTTTTGACGTGCCGCGAAACAGCCGCGAGGAAAAGAGTCCCAAACTGACGAGCGCCGCCAGATAGACGCCGATGATTAAAACTTTGATCACTCCGGGGCTCATGACACGGCCTCCGAATGCTCGGTTTCGGATGCCGATTTTGTGACGCCTTCCAAATCGTTGGGCCAAGCGAACTTGGTCGCCAGAAACCAAACGACGCTCGCCGCGATGGAGATGCCGGCGTGATACGCCAACGTGACCGGCATGAATCCGAACACCAACCGGTCGTTATCCCAGTTCCAGAGATCCTGGTGCAAGACGACCAGAAGGACAACAAGTCCCCAAACAAGATATTTCATGAAGTGTGATTTGGAAGGTAGAAGGGTTCGTTAAGTTGGGGCAACGCTGTGAAGCATATTTTAGCGGAAGGGCCCGAGACCCATTGAGTGCTTCACAGCGTCAAAGTTGGTGGCAGTGCAAAATGTTAACGGTCGTCTCGCTCACTTGCCGCCGGCCGGTTTGCCGCGACGGTGACGTTGTCGATAAAGATCTCTGCGTTGGTGGCGTTGCCGAACAATCCGGGACTGCCCTGGGTGTTGGGCGCGGGGTCGGTCGCGGTCAAGGTCCAGGTATCAGGTTCTTCCGTTCCCCGCGGCCAAACCTTGCCACGCAAGACGAGCTGTCCCTCTTCGTTGGTGGCTTGAAATTTGATCGAATACCACGTGTCGGCTTTCCAAGCGAACGAAACACTGCGCGCCATCCGGTTCTGCGCCGGCCAGGTGCGAATTTGCAGCTGCTGGTTGGTGCCCATCAAATCCAGCGTGTAGCGTTGGGCGATCAGACCGATGTCGGGCAACTTGGACGCCACCGCTGCTTTGACGTCCGCGGTCACGGTGTAGTCGTGCATGTCAGTCGGTCCCATCCAAGACTGGCTGCGCGTGCCTTTGGGAATGGTGGTGATTTTGACCAACGCCGGGTCGCCATCGATTTTGCGAGGTTCGTGACGATAGCGAGCGCCGATCCAAGTCATCGGAACTTCGTTGTCGCTGAAATCGAATTGCCAGGGCAACGGAGGAACGACGCGCAATCGGGATGTCGCGACGCGGTCGCCGATGCGCGCGGTCACAACGGCGGCGGTGTGGCCAGCGACTTCGCTGGACGCGAGGAAGTTCTGGTCGGCATCGACTCGCCCATCGCCGGACACTTCAAACGTCGCGTTTGCCGGAGTTTCCAAACGTTGTCCGATCGCGTTGTACGCCACCAACCGCAGGGGAAGCGCCGCGCCTGGGACTGCGATGGCTTCGGCGGGGATCAATTGCAAGTGGCTGATCGTGGTGTCGGTGACGGCCGGTCGAGGCTGGGCGTCGAGCGTCGACGCGATTGCGTTTTCGCCAGATGCGGTGTCCTCGGCCTGCTCGCTGGCCAAACAGTACAGGCCTTCGGTGGTGGGCAGGTACAGCCGGCCTTTGGAAACAGCCAAGGAACCGCCGACTTCATGACCGCGCGGCAAACGCGACTTGTAAACCGATTCGATCCCGTCCTCGGTCGGCTTGAGAATGTAGAAGTAGCCGGTCGCGGTGCAGGCATAGATCTTTCCGTCGGCGTAGATCAGACTGCCACGCATCGAGGTGCCGAGTTTCAGTCCGTCGCCGATCTCGTTGCCGGTTTCCGCGTCGAGCACGTGCAGGTGCGAGGAATCCTCGACCACGTAGAGCCGACCGTCGACCAACAAGGGCGAACTTTTGCCGACCGTCAACTCGGGTGTCCGCCAGACTTCGGCCGACGCCGAATCCAGGCTCGCTCGTGTGGCATCGATCCGGACCACGGCGCCCATCGCGGTGCCGGTCGGGTTTTCTTCGCCGTGGGCGGTGTAAACTTGGCCGTTGTCATCGACGACGGCCGACGTGTTGATACCGCGTCGTGAAATCGGCTGACTCCAGAGGACCTTGCCGGTTCGCGGTTGCATGCCATACAGGAATCCGTCGCCCGCGCCGGCAATCATCACGTCTTGCCCGTTGATGGTTGTGATGATGGGCGTGCTGTAGGTGGTGTCTTCGGGCAGCGGTCGGGTGCTGGTGATCCAAGCGAGCACTCCCGTCGCTTTGTCAAAGGCAAGGAAGCGGTGCGCGGGTCTGGCGGTCTCGTCCCAGCCCGTCGTGACGCCGCTGATGATCACCAGGTCCTCGAACACCACCGGCGTGTTGGTGCGGCCGCCGTAGGTGCTGAGCATTCCGAATTCTTCGCTCAATGACCGGGACCACAGCGTCTGGCCGGTTTGTCCGTTCATCGATTGCAGCAGGCAACAGGCACCGAGCGCGTACACATTGCCGGTGTCCGGATCGCAAGCCACGTTGGACCAACCGATTCGCTCGGCGGGCACGTCCGACAAGAACACGTTGTAAACGTTTTCCCAAAGTTGCTCGCCCGTGTTCGCATCCAGGCAGATGACCTTTTCGGCGTCTTTGGGGGTGCCTGGTTGATCACGAACGATGGTGTAGAGTCGTTCGTTGAAGATGACGGGGGTGGAGATCCCGCCGGCTTGCGGGTTCTTCCATCGAATGTTGCTTCCCGATCCGCCGGACCACTTGACGTCGTTGACCAGTCCCGACGCCTGTGCGATTCCGTTTTGATTCGGGCCACGCCACTGTGTCCAGTTGGCCGAGTCGTTCGCGGCGGCAATTGGCAAAACGAAAGAGACGCAAAGGCAGCAGCTGAGAACGGTCGGGTAGCGTTTGAGTGGCATGGAGGTGCTTGGTGGCGGGCTGGGGAACACGCGTGAGAGACAAACGCCGGGGAAGTCGCGATGCAGGGCTGCACGCCGAGAACACCACCCGCGGACGGTTTGTCGTGACGATGCCGGTCGAATGCACGAATCGTGCCAAGTCGGGCTGTCGCTGCATTAGCTGTAGGTCACGCTGTGCGCGACGGAAGCTCGAAATGTCATGCGTCACCCGGTAGCGTGACGCCGTGAAGTGTGTCTCTCCGCGTGTTTGGCGAGGTTATATCGGCAAGGCGCGAGGCCAATACGGCTTACTTTGGCGCCAAACGGGGGACTTTTGTTAGCGGCAGGGCGCGAGCCCTCCGGTCTTTGACGGTGTTTCCAAGCTGAAACCGGACGGCTCGCGCCGTTCCGCTACCATCTTCAGGTGTTTTTTGTTAGCGACAGGCCGCGAGCCCTCCGGTTTCTCATTGCTACCCAAACACCGGAAGGCTCCCACCTACCGCCAATCAATGCTTCGCAGCGTTGCCTACCGCCGGAACACCATCGCTGGCGATTCGGACTGGAAAATATTTTTCCGGCGATGGCAGTTTCTTTGCCGGATTGCGATGCTGTTGGACCGTCGTGACGGTTTGTCGCGACGGTTCAATCCGCCCAGGCAGACTGGATGATGGAAAAACCATTGCGGTGTCGATCGGCCCAGATCAGAATCGGACGCGCCGCCGCTGCAGCAATTGACATTGGTACGCGATGTGCCTTGCAACTGGCGATCATCATTACGACCCCATTGGATGGAGCGGATGAGTTCTGTTGTCTTGCCACTGTCGCTCCATGAAACATGCGCTGCACCTCGAAATACAACCCCAGCCCAACGATTCCAGTTGTGGTCCGACATGCTTAGCGGCCGTCTATGCCTACTGGAATGACCCCGTCGACATTGGCCAGCTGATCGGTGAAACGGGTGGCGGCAACGGCTCGGGGACGTTGGCGGTTCAACTGGGGTGCCACGCGCTCCAGCGAGGCTACGACACCGAGATCACGACGTATAATCTGCATCTGTTCGATCCGTCGTGGTTTGATCCGACCAGCGGCACCGCCGAGGCCGATCGATTGTCCCACAAGCTGCGTCAGCAGCTGGAGGCTAAACGTTGCCGCAAGGACATCGATGTGAAGCGCTTCGAAGTCGCGACGGGATACTACCTACAGTACCTCCGGCTGGGCGGGCGCGTGCGGATGCAGCGACTGGACGATCATTTGATCACGAAAACGTTGACCGCAGGCGTGCCAATTCTGTGTGGCTTGAGTGCAACCTACCTGTATCAGGAATCACGGGAGCGCCCCCAACCGCTTGATGCGGACGGACGCAGCAGTGTTGCAGACGACATTGCCGGCGATCCGGTCGGGCATTTTGTGGTGCTGCATGGATACGACCGTGTTTCGGGCAATGTTTTGATTGCCGATCCGTTGCACCCCAATCCGTTCGCACCGACGAACAATTACTTGGCGCCGTTGTCGCAAGTCACGTCGGCCATCTTGCTGGGTATCGTCACGTACGATGCCAATTTATTGACTTTGGAACCCGCTGCGTCATCAGAAAGGATTTTGGATTGAACATCGTGCTTGTTGCCGAAACCGCCGACGATTGGCTCGGGCGGTTTGAGGGCGTTCAAACCATTGACCCAGGCGAATTCTTGTCCAGTCCCAATGGAAGCACTCCACGTGGGGCCAGGGTTTACAACCTGTGTCGATCGTACGCCTACCAAAGCCTCGGTTACTACGTGTCGTTGTTGGCCGAGGCGCGTGGGCAACGTGCGGTGCCCGATGTCGTCACGATCCAAGACTTGCGGGGGACCGCCGCGATCCGGCTGATCCCGCAACATCTGGAGGAGCTGATTCAAAAGTCGTTGCAATCGTTGACGACCGACAGCTTTGTGCTGAGCGTGTACTTCGGTGAAAACGTCGCCAAAAAGCATAGCCGGCTGGCCAAAGAGTTGTACGCGTTGTTTCAAGCTCCGCTGTTGCGATTCAAGTTCACCCGAGGCAGCAAGTGGCGGTTGCGTGGCGCGTCGGCGATCGCATTGAACGATGTGCCCAAGCACCACCGTCAATTCGTTGCCGATGCCGCACAGCGGCACTTCACTCGCCGGAGCACCGTTCGCGCGAAGCGTCAGGTGACCCGCTACGACATGGCGATCCTGCATGACCCGAAGGAAGGCGAATTGGCACCGTCGGACGAAGCCGCGTTGAAGAAGATGGTCAAGGCCGCAGCGAAAGAAGGCATTGCGGCGGAATTGATCACGCGCGAAGACACCGGGCGATTGCTGGAGTTCGACGCGTTGTTCATTCGCGAAACGACCGCGGTCAACCATCACACCTACCGCACGGCCAGGCGTGCGCAAGCGGCGGGGATGGTCGTGATCGACGATCCGCTCTCGATCTTGCGCTGTTCCAACAAGGTCTATCTGGCCGAATTGCTCAATCGAGCCAAAGTGCCAACGCCGCGAACCATCGTGGCCCATCGCGGCAACGCCGATGAAGTCGCCGGGCAACTCAGTTTTCCGTGTGTGTTGAAACGCCCCGACAGCGCGTTTTCGCAAGGCGTCGTCAAAGCCGAAAATGCCGGCGACCTGAAACGCCGTCTGGACGAATTCTTTTCCGATTCGGAACTGCTGATCGCCCAAGAGTACATGCGCACCGACTTCGATTGGCGGATCGGGATCCTCGATCAACGCGCCGTGTTCGCCTGCAAGTACCACATGGCGCGAGGGCACTGGCAGATCGCCAACCACAGTTCCAAGGGCACCAAGCCGAAATTCGGCAAATGTGAGACCTTGCCCGTCGAAACCGCCCCACGAAAGGCCGTCTCGGTCGCATTAAAAGCCGCCAACTTGATCGGTAACGGACTGTACGGCGTCGACGTCAAAGAATCCGACGGTCAGTTCTATGTCATCGAAGTCAACGACAATCCCAACCTCGACTCCGGAATTGAAGACGCCGTGCTCCGCGATGAACTTTATCGACGGATCATGGAGTCGTTCACTCGACGCATCGAAGTCCAAAAGCAATTAGCCAACTCGAGATAATCATGTCAGACCGTTTGAAGTTGTTCGATGCCTATGGCATTGAACTGGAATACATGTTGGTCGACCGCGACACGCTCGGCGTGCGTCCGGTCGCCGATGTGTTGTTGGCGTCACTGGCCGGCGGTGAATTGACGTCGGAATATGAATCCGGACCGATCACCTGGTCGAACGAATTGGCCTTGCACGTCATCGAGCTCAAGACGACCGAACCGGCGACGAAGATTCGCCCTTTGCCGTCGCGGTTTGAAAAGGCGATCCGCGATCTGGGGCCTGCCTTGGACGCGCTGAACGTGCGATTGATGCCGACGGGGATGCATCCCTGGATGGATCCCGTCGCCGAGACCGCGTTGTGGCCGCATCAGTATCACGAGATCTACAGTGTCTACGACAAGATCTTTGATTGTCACAGCCATGGCTGGGCGAACGTGCAAAGCGTTCACCTGAACCTGCCGTTTGACGATGACCAGGAATTCGGCCGGCTGCACGCCGCCGTGCGATTGGTGCTGCCGCTGCTGCCGGCGCTGACGGCCAGTTCACCGGTGGTCGGTGGCAACTATTCGGGGCAGCTCGATTCGCGGATGAAGTTTTATGCCGAACACTGCAGCAAAGTGCCCTCGTTGGTCGGCGACGTGATTCCCGAACCGATCTATGATCAGGCCACGTACCAGGCGGAAATCATGGATCGTCTGTTCGCTGACATTCGTCATCACGATGCCGACGGAGTGTTACAGGGAGAGTTCCTCAATGCGCGGGGGGCGATCGCCCGATTCGACCGTGGATCGATCGAGTTGCGGGTGATGGACGTGCAGGAGTATCCCGGTGCCGACGTGGCGATCTGCGCCGCGGTCATCGCGTTGGTGAAAGAACTCGTTTCGGAATCCTGGACGTCACTGGACCAGCAAAAAAACGTCCCGACTTCATTGCTTCGCGGTATCCTCAACCACGTGAGCGAGCAGGCTGAAAACGCCAAGATCGAATCGCCCGACTATCTGAAGCTGTTCGGTTATCCTGGATCCAGTTGCCGCGCCGGTGACTTGTGGGCATTCCTGCTTGACCGGATGAAGCGGAACGACGAAGTGCTCGACAGTCTGTTCGCACCGCTGCAGGTGATCACCGATCAGGGGACGCTGGCGACGCGGATTTGTGCCGCACTGGGCAAGAAATTTACGTTGGACGACTTGAAAGACGTGTATGACGAAGTCGCCGATTCGTTGGATCATTGGGAACCCTTTCATCCGTGACACGAAAGTGTGCCGCAGGGAGGACGACGCCAAGTATTCCGCCGCACCGTGGTTTTCGGGTAGGC
>NZ_JBFHKV010000200.1:0-9772 GCF_041595215.1 Stieleria sp.
GCCTGACCGGACGGCACGGACACGGAAGACCAATGAACCGAACAAAGCGGAAACGGATGACGCTTCGCAATCGACCACGCGTTGTGCTGCTCGGCATCGTGCTCTCTGGGGCCGCTTCGACGCTGAACGCCGCAACGCAAGTGAATCCGTATTGCGCCGACGCCCCGTCCCTTGCCGACCCGGCGAACCATCCCACCGCAACCGTCCCCTCGGCGGATCCGTCCACTGGAATCGAAAACGCCGGGATCGACGACGCTGAAATCGGGCGAGACGACGTTGCCTTGGTGACCCCACCCACCGTCACGGTGCCCCGACGTTTGCCGCCGGTGCGATCACGCTCGATTCAATCGCCACAGGAATCGACGACACCTGCCCTGCCATCGGCACCGCCGCAGACGGCCGCTGAGCAGGTGGTCGCTGAGCAGGTGGTGACGGCGCCGTGGTTGCAGTCGATCACGGCCGATTCCTGCTTAGCTCGAGCCAGCCGACATCTGGACGATGCGTACCGCGAATATTCCGTCGGGGCATGGTCTTCGGCGGAAGCGTCGGCTTGGAAGGCGTTGGAGTTAACCGCGACGGGAATCGACGTTGCCGATCGACAGACCGCATCGCTGCAGCGTCCCGCGACCGCTGCCAAAGGCGTTCGCATCGCCCGAACGGCGATTCGGGAAGCGAGGGATTTCGTCGCATCGGGGGCGGCGGTCGATGACGAATTGATTGCCGCGATCGCCTCGTCGCACCAAACGCCTGCACTGGCCGGTGCCGGGTCGATCGGTCTGACGCCGACCCAGTCTGCCGACCGCTATTTGGATTTTGCACGCGTGAAACTGGCGCCACTTGCTGCCCGTCACGTACAAGCCGCCCAGGCGATGGACTTGATTGCGGCAATCCAACTCGGCCGCAATGAAACCAAATGGTTACCGGAAGAGACATCGCTTTGTCTCCGTCGTGCAGCACTCCAGGGCCAACCGTCCAACGCCAGTCTGGCGACGCGTTTGGGCATGCAATTGGCCGACATGGGGCTTGATGCTGAAGCACAATGGACGCTTCAACACGCGATGAAACTTTCACCCACACAAGAGATCGCAGCGGCTTTGAACCGCGTGACGGCACGACAGACCGATCCGACCGGCGACGTCTCCTTGGACCAACGTGTGGCCGAAGCCCCGACGACCGCTGCCACACAGACGCGTTTTCCGAAAGTGATTGAACTTTCGCCGACCCAGTTCGCTTCGATCTCACCGGCGGTCAACACGCTGACACGCCCTTCGACAGTTGCCGGTCCCTCGTCCCGCGATGACGACCAGCGTCAGACACCATCGGTCGAACCGACAGCCCCGGTCACGGCGCAGCCGGAGAAAAAAACGTCTCGATTCATCCCCGCCTCGCTGGCCCGGCTCCGGTTGCCGAAACTGAGTTCGAAACCGCAACCGAACGAGTCATCAACGTATGATCCCGATGTGATCGAAGCCAGGGTCGATGAGCGTTATCGCGCTGACGAGTTCGAGGCTTACGATGCGTCGGCGACCGGCCCCGCGACGGGTCAGCAAGGATCGGCGATCAAACGATTCTTCGGTAAGTTCCCAAAATTGTGGTAGCGACGTGTCGCTCGTTGTTCATCCGCGTTCATTCGCAAGCGTTTCCGTCGATCACTCCCAACGTTCATTCGAGTCCGTGAGATTTGGCATGCAGTCTCCATCATCCATTCGCCTGAATCTCGTATCGACACTGATCGTGACTGTCGCAGTCGCCGCGTGCCTGTTCACTTGCCAGGACGGGTCCGCACAGACGTCGGTGACAGCGGCACCCCAGCAGTCGGTACCCGGCGCAAGCAGGGTCAACGAAACCGATTGTGGCTGTCGAAACGTCCCCGGTGGATATCCATGTCGGGGCGGATGCCCCAAATGCATGATGGCGGTCGACTGTCAGGACCATTGCGGAGCCGAAGGACGTTGGCGTGACATGTCGCCGATGCCGTTTGATGCCTACGGACCGGGCGGCTATGCCGGTCCATCACGTTACGCGCACCTGGGCGAATATCGTCTGCGCCCCGGCGACGAACTGCAAGTGATCTATCTGATCACCCGACGCCAAGAACAGGGCGACTATCGGTTGGCCCCCGGTGACGAAGTCTTGATCGAGTCGGTGGCCGATGCGGATCTGCAACGTGGAACGCTCGAACGTGGTTTGGAAATTCAGCCCGATGGAACGATCACGGTCCGTCTGCTGGGTCAAGTCCACGCCGCTGGTCTTTCGATCAGTCAGCTGCGAGACGTGCTGGAACAGAAATACAAGAAACTCTATGACGAACCGTCCATCGATGTCACGCCCGTTCGAACCAATCGATTGGCCGATGACATTCGAAACGCCGTCGGCGGACAGAGCGGATTGCAGCAACAAGCACTCGCGGTCACCGTGATGCCCGATGGCAAGATTCGTCTGCCCGGAATCGGCGGGCTGTGTGTTCAGGGCTTCTCGCTTCCCGAATTGAAGAAAGAGATCAACCTGCGTTATCGCGAGCTGGTCGTCGGATTGGAAGCCGAACCGATCTTGACGCAGCAGGCCAGTCACTTCGTTTACGTGCTCGGCGAGGTCGCGACGCCCAATCGCATTCAATTGGAAGGCCCCACGACGGTGCTCGGCGCAATCGCCCAAGCCGGCGGCCACTTACCCGGCGGTAACATGCGTCAAGTCGTTGTGCTGCGGCGTGCCGAAGATTGGCGTTTGATTTCGACGATGCTGGATTTGCAAGGAGCGGTCTTTGGAAAGCGACCGACACCGGCCGACGAAATCTGGCTGCGAGACAACGACGTGGTGATCGTGCCCCAGCGTCCCATCGTCCGCCTGGACAACTGGATCGAACAGATCTTCACCCGCGGCGTCTATGCGGCGATCCCACCGTTGAACATCGAAGTGCGATAAACGACTTCTGAAAAAGCGAGCGAGCGAAACATCGCCCGCGAAGTGATCGAGTGATCACACGATCGACTGATACTACCGTTCCTGTTGTGCGTTTTGGGCATCCACCGCTTGGACGATTTTGCCATAAAATTCAGGCCGTCGATCAGCAAATCGATCAATCACATGCGTGCCGGGAGTCCGCTGGATGGTTTTATTGCGAGCGATCGCCAGATCGGCTTCGGCGAACAGGATCGTTTCTTGGTCATCGTCGCTCTTTGCCAGAACGACTCCATCGGGACCGCAGATCGAACTTCGACCACAGAACTGGAATCCGTTTTCGCTGCCGACTCGGTTGGCCGCGACGAAATACAAGTGATTTTCCATGCTTCGCGCAGGCGGAACGATGCTCGGCGTCCTGATTCCTTCGTTGGGCCAATTGGTGCCCAAGGCGATGACCTCGGCTCCGGCGAGCCCCAACACACGCATCGGCTCAGGAAACGAAGCGTCATAGCAGATCGCCAATCCGATTCTGGCGCTACCCGATCGAGCGGTTTGAACAACGTGTGTTTGGTAGTCGCGGTCCCCACGATCGACGAATCGATCGACTCCCAGTGCGGGCAGGTGGATTTTTCGATAACAACCCAGGACACCGCTCCCACCGAGCATCGCGGCGGAGTTGTACAGTTTGTCGCCGGATCGCTCCAGAAACCCGATGGTAACGATTTGTCTCCATTGGCCCGCGGCATGGATCAGCTGCCCAAAGATCGGATCATTCAGCTCGAGTGCCACGTCGAGCGCCTGTTGACGGGAATCAAACGTGTATCCAGTGAGCATGCATTCGGGGAAAACAATCAGTTCGGCGGGCCGTGATTTCCCGCTCCCTGACTCACCGCCGCGGTCGGGGTCGGCCGCTTTTTGCATCCACACCAGGACTCGCGATAAATTGGCCGCAGGCTGTGCAAAACTCACATCGGATTGGACACAAGCGATCAACATCGTAAAACAAGCGGAGTAAGAATTGAGAACTCGACGGGAAAAACGGGACGCACATGAGTGACAACGACTTTGATTTTGACCTGTTTGTCATCGGGACCGGCCCCGGTGGCGAAGGGGCCGCGATGCAGGCTCGCAAGGGCGGGCTGCGCGTCGGCATCGCAGAACGATACCGACAGATCGGCGGCGGGTGCACGCACTGGGGGACGATCCCCAGCAAAGCCCTACGGTACACGATCACCAACACGATGAACGTGTTAAAAAACCCAATCTTCCGCGAACTCGGGATTCACACCACCCCGACGATGGAGCAACTTCGTCGCGGGACCGCCGAGATCATCGCCAAACAGGTGACGATGCGTCAGTCGTTTTACGACCGCAACAGCGTACCGATTTATTTCGGCCATGCGAGGTTTGTTGATGACCATACCGTTGAGATCGAGAACGGTGAAACCATTCGCAGCAAGGCGTTCGTGATTTCCACCGGAACACGACCCTATCGACCGCCGGAAGTCGATTTCGATCATCCGCGGATCTTTGACAGCGATACGATTCTGGATCTCCCTGAAAAACCGGGTTCCATCACGATCTATGGCGCCGGCGTGATCGGCACCGAATATGCCTCGATGTTTCGAAACATCGGCGTGAAGATCAATCTGGTCAACACGCGGGGTAAGCTGCTGGAGTTCTTGGACGATGAAATCGTCGACGCGTTGTCGTATCACCTGCGTGACCAAGGCGTCGTGATTCGTCACAATGAAACGTTTGATCGTATCGAAGGCCAAGACGATGGCGTCGTGTTGCACTTGCAAAGCGGCAAACAGATCAAGACCGATGTCTTGCTGTGGGCCAACGGACGTACCGGAAACACCGATGATCTGGGGCTCGAGGCGATCGGTTTGGTGCCCAACAAGCGTGGGCAACTGGATGTGGATGAACAATTTCAAACGGCCAGAGAACACATCTATGCCGTCGGCGACGTCATCGGGTATCCCTCGCTGGCCAGTGCCGCCTATACCCAAGGCCGGGCGGCGGGCATGCACGTGCTGGGGCGCAAAGACGGCAACCTGCGCGTCAAGGATCTGCCCACCGGAATCTACACCAGTCCCGAAATCAGTTCCGTCGGCCAAACGGAACGGGAATTGACCGAGAAGCGCATTCCGTATGAGGTCGGCCAGAGTCAGTTCAAGAGTCTGGCGCGGGCTCAAATCATGGGCACCACCGTCGGGATGCTCAAGATTCTGTTCCATCGCGAAACCTTGAAGATCCTGGGGGTGCATTGCTTCGGAGCCAACGCGTCGGAGATCGTTCACATCGGTCAGGCGGTGATGGATTCCGAAGACCTGACGTTGGAATACTTTGTCGAAACGACCTTCAATTATCCGACGATGGCCGAAGCCTACCGCGTCGCGGCACTGAACGGTTACAACCGGCTGTTTTGACGATCGCCGCGCCGGTATCAACTCCTAGCCCGAGGGCGGCACAAACGCGTACAATGAAGCTGCCGGTGTTTCTGTGGTGCCGCCGGTGAACCGAATGACGTCTTCAAATGGACTTCGAATGACCCCAACATCCGATGCTGCGATGACGTCTTCGCCGCGTGCGCGATCCCGCCAGCCGATGCCTCAGAGCGACGATCCCGGACCGGCGGAGTCGTCCGGCCCGGCCAACCGATCACGCTCCGCCATCACTTGGCTGTTGATCGGTCTGTTACTCGGGGCCGGATCGTGGTTGATCATCGTCTCCACCGGCGCGTTCCAGCGGGGCGTGGTCGCGGTGGAGAGTCCGACCCGAAATCCGATTCCCGATCGTTATGATGCCGAGCGGGCGATGTCGTACTTGCAACAACTGTGCGATCTGGGACCGCGTCCCTCGGGCAGCGCCGCGATGGTGCGTCAACAACGTCTGTTGGAAGCGTTCTTCAGCGAGCGTGGCGGCACGGTGACCCGACAAGCCTTTGAAACACGCGACCCCCGCGACGGTTCGCCGTTGACGATGGTCAATCTGATCGCGTCCTGGCATCCCGAGCGTCCGAAACGGTTTTTGTTTTGTGCCCACTATGACACCCGCCCCTACCCGGACCGCGATCCGAACAATCCCCGGGGCGTGTTTGTCGGTGCCAACGACGGCGCCAGCGGCACCGCCGGATTGATGGAACTGGCCAATCAGCTGCATGATCTGCCCAGCGACATCGGCGTCGACTTGGTTCTGTTTGACGGCGAAGAGTTCATTTGGCAACGTGATGGCGGTCGTTATTTTCTCGGATCAACTTACTTCGCCGAACAATACCGCAATGACCCTCCCGCGGTGCCCTACGCCGCCGGGGTCTTGTTTGACATGATCGGGGACAAGGAGCTGAAGCTTTATTATGAAGTCAACAGCATCCGATTCGCCAAAACGGTGGCGCGATCGTTTTGGAAAAAAGCGGATCAGCTCGGTGTTCAAGCCTTTGTCATGCGGACGCGGCATGAATTGCGAGACGACCATCTGCCGCTCAACCAGATCGCCAAGATCCCCACGATTGATGTGATCGATTTCGACTATCCGCGGCCGGGAATCGGGGCGCCATCGTATTGGCACACCGAGCAAGACGTGCCCGAGAACTGCAGCGGCGAGTCGATCGCGGCGGTCGTCTGGGTCGCACACCAGTGGCTCGTCTCGTTGAGTTCCGCCGCAACCGATCCGACTCGATAGGAGTGTCTGCGATGTTCGCCGGAGGGTTGTTGCTGGGCGTCACGCTGTTGTTTTTCGCGTGTTGGTTGCAGTGGACCGAACACCGCGGTTGGCCTCACGACACCTTCGACGGTGATGAAGACGTCGAATACCGCCGCCGCCGCAAAAAGTCTCGTCTGCGCGTCAACGTGTTGATCGGAATCTGTGGGTTATTGATCCTGGCGGCGACGTTTGCCGACGTGGGGGTCGTCTTTGTGGCGGCCTGGTCGATCGTGTCGTTGATCCTGATGGTGATCGTGATCCTTGCCGGACTGGATGCCTTTCGTACCCACCGTCATCATCAAGACAAGGTCCGACGAATGCGGAAACGGGCACTGGAAGAGTAATCGCCGATCGCACTGGGCCTGGACGATTGTGGAACTGGGCCCGGACGATTGTGGGACAGGCTTCCGGCTCTGTCGAACCTGTACGCGACAGCCTGGATGCCAACCCCACTTGAGTGGGACGACCGAGCTACTATCAGAAGACTGAAATTGTGACGTTCGTTAACACCGCCTTGTTGTTCGCGCTGGCCGCGGTCGGGATTCCGATCGCGTTGCATCTGATCGCGCGAAAAGAACCCAAGAAGGTGATGTTTCCGTCGGTCCGCTTGCTGACTCAACGGTTCGAGACCAACCGCAGCAAGGTCCGGGTGCGACGATGGTGGTTGCTGGCGCTTCGCATCGCCGCCTTCGCCGTGGTCGCGTTGGCCCTGGCCCGACCGGTGATCGCCGGTGCGCTCTCGCTGACTTGGTCGACGATCGGAATCCTGTCGATCGCCGGGATCGCGCTGTTGGCGATGGCATCGGTTGCAGCCGGCAAACCGAATCAGAAAACGCTGGTTCGCTCGTTGCTCGCCGCGGCTGCCCTCGCGTTGATCATTGCGGTGGGTTGGGGCGGGTACACGTTGGCCAGCGGCACCAAGCCGGAGATCGATGACGCAACGCCGGTCGCCCTGGCCATCGTCGTCGACAATGCTCCGCTGGCGGCCTGGCGAACGGGCGATGAAACACAACTGAATCGTCTTCGCGCGGCCGCCAAGCAGTTGATCCTGGCCGCCAACCGGGAAAGCCGGTTCGCCGTGATCGATCGGTCCAGCGCCCCCGCCGCGTTTTCACTCGACGTGACCGGTGCGCTCTCCAAAACCGATGCCCTGCGTGCACTGGAAGTGGTGCAACCGCTGGAATCGCGGGTGGAAGCAGCGGCCCGATTGTTGCAAACGAGCGAGATTCCGTCGCGACAAGTGGTGATCTTGAGCGGATTGACCGAGTCGAGTTTCGCCAATGAACTCTCGGGGCAGTCGCTGGCCGCACTGCTGGAATCGTCCGGCGTCGCCGTGACGGTCTGGGACATGGGCGGTCCCGTCGGCACCAATCGCACCGTCTCGCTGCCAACCCTTTCCGATGTGTCGCCGGCTCCGGAAACCTCGATCACCGTCGCGGCAGTCCTGTCGCTCGAAGCCGCCGCGACTACCGTTGACGAGGCGACCGACTCGGAGACGAATCCAGACGGCGCGACCGCAGAGACGAGCGAGACGCCACCGGGTTCACTCAGCGTCACCGCCGAATGCGTGTTGTTCCCTAGCAGCCCCGCCCTGCCCGTGGTCCGCGACGGCGACATCGTTCGCCCCCAGGCCAAGCCGGTGGACCGCCTGAGTGTAACGATGCAACCCGGCCGCGACGTCGAATTGCAGATGACCTTGCCGCCGCTGCCGGTCGGGTTGCATCACGGTGCGATCCGATTGGTCGGTGCCGACGCGTTGGCGGTCGATGACGCGAGTTACTTTAGTGTGGCGGTGTTGCCGCCGAGTCGATTGTTGTTGGTCAGCGACCAAGCCGAAGAAGCCGAAGAGATTGCCTGGGCCGTCTCGGCGCCGGCGCCGATCGATGACCCGGCATCCCAGTACGCGATCGAACGCATCGGCTACGATGACATGGCCGCCTCGCGGATGACGGACTTTGACGGAGTCATCTTGCTCGACCCGCCCGACAGCGCGCTCGGCGAGCCCGAACTGATTCGGTATCGCGAGCAGGGCGGCTCGGTGTGGGTCGCCGCAGGTGATCGGCTGGGCGAAGAAAACGTCGCGGTCGAAGGTTGGCCGGTGTTTCGGCGACGTTGGCGCGTCCCCGAACCGGGAACGTTCCTGGAAATCTCTGCCGCATCCCATCCCGCCCTGGTCACGCTGGCCAACACGCCCGGCGGTGTCCCCTTTCAAGATTTTCGAATTCACCAGTATTGGCAACTCGCCCCCTCGGACAACGCCCAGGTGTTGATGCGATACGCCGGCACGGACCATGCCGCGGTCGTCGAATGGCGTTCGAAATCCGCCGCCGAAGTTTCGACACCCCAGAACGCATCGGGCTCCGGGCGGATTGTGTTGATGACCACTCCGATCCCGGCCATCACGCCTCCCTCTTCGTCCTGGAACGAATTGTTTCAAGCCGACGAATACTGGCCGGCGTTTTCGCTAGTTCGCGATGTCACGCGTTATGTGACCGGCCGCAGCGCCGAAAGCTGGATGACCCGCGTCGGCGCGCCTGTTTCGATTCCGGTTCGTCAACAAGCTGCGATCGAAGTCGACGGCAAACCTCGACGATTGCAATGGTTTCCTCCGGTCGGTGCGACTCCGGTTCCGATCAATGTCCCGCAGAGCGAAGACGCCGGCAGCGGTGGGACGTTGCGAATCGTGGTCGGGCAACCCAAACACAGTGGCGTGCATTGGATTCGTGGCGATGAAATCGGGCTCGGCTTCACCGCCAATTTGCCCCGCGAGCAATTGGCGACCACGCGGATCGATGCGGCGCGATTGGAACGCCTGTTCGGTCCCGACCGTCTGCGACAAATCGATTCGCTCGATGAAATGGAGTGGACCTCCAGCGATGACGCTCGGGTCGTCTCGCTTTGGTCGCCGATCATGCTGTTGGCGCTGTTCGTTTTCATGCTGGAACAAGTGTTGGGCAACCGATTTTATCGCCGCTCGCCGGCGGCAAAGTCCGGCTCGACGAGGCGGAGATCGGCGGCATGACACGATTCACCCTGGAACCGCTGTACGGATCGATCTGGGTTGCACTGGCGGCAATGATCGCCATCGCCGCGGTGATCACGCTGGTCACGCCGCCGACGGACGATCCCCGCAAGCGAAAGTGGTTGATCTTGCTGCGATCCC
>NZ_JBFHKV010000201.1:0-9769 GCF_041595215.1 Stieleria sp.
CGGATGACAGAGTGCAAAATATCCGGGGGTTCGCGCTGCCATCCGTGGGGATTGTTTTCGATCGTTCGTCCGCTGAAATGGCTGGAGTGCTTCGTCAAGATTGAATCTTAGGGTTGAAGCCGTAACGGAAGCCGCCAAGGCTGTCGGCCCCCCGCGGCATCGCCGCCGCAATGAAACTCTTGGCGAGTTCCTCTACCTGAAAAGCCCCCACCCTCAAAGCAGGGCACGCATTCCGCCTCAGAAGCCCGGTTTTTGGTGCGTTATCCCACCTACAGACGATCGAAAATCCTCGATCCCTGCGCTATACTATCAACGTTTGTTCCCCTCGACCTCTTTTTCACCCGCGAGACCCCAGCACCGTGAATATGCCCAGAGCCCTCGCTGTGATCGGCTTGTCCCTTTCCGCAGCACTCGTGTCCTTCGCATCACCCGCGTCCGCTGACGACGCAACCCCAGGGATCGCGACGGAAAAACCCGCCGAAGGCCCGTCGGTCAAAGTCGACGAAGGCTACATGGTTCCCTACACCTTTCGTGTGCCCGGCACCGACGAAGAAGTCGAAATGATTCCGGTCCCCGGCGGCGAATTCATGTTCGGCAGCCCCGAAGACGAAGCGGATCGCCGCGACGACGAAGGCCCGCAAATCAAGGTCAGCGTCGATCCGATGTGGGTCGCCAAGACCGAAGTCACCTGGGGCCTGTACCAGGAGTACATGGACCTGTACGGCATCTTCAAAGAGTTTGAATCCAGCGGCATCCGGGTCGTTAACGACGACAACAAAGTCGATGCGATCACCGCCCCGACGGAACTTTACGACCCGACGTTTACCTACGAATACGGCGAAGACGAAGACCAACCGGCCGTCACGATGACCCAGTATTCGGCGCAACAGTTCACCAAATGGCTCAGCCTGGTGTCCGGCCAACAGTACCGGTTGCCGACCGAAGCCGAATGGGAATACGCCGCCCGGGGCGGAACGACGACGGCTTACTCGTGGGGCGATAGCGCCGACGAGATCGATGACTACGCCTGGTACTTTGACAACGCCGACGACGGACAGGTCGCCGTCGCCTCGAAGAAACCCAACCCCTTCGGCCTCTACGACGTGCACGGCAACGTCGGCGAATGGACCGTCAACCAATACACCGAAGACGGCTACGTTGACTTCGCCGACAAGCAGGGCATCAACGCGACCGAACTGGTCAAATGGCCTGAAGTCCCGTCGCCCTGTGTGGTTCGCGGCGGAACCTGGGAATCGGACGCCGAAGACCTGCGCAGCGCCGCACGCATGGCTTCGGACGACGAAGAATGGAAGTCGGAAGACCCGAACTTCCCGCGCAGCCCCTGGTGGCACACCAGCGATCCGTCACGCGGCGTCGGATTCCGCATCTTCCGATCCTACAAACCGCTCCCCAAAGAAACGATCACCAAGTTCTGGGAAGCCCAAGCCGAAGACACCGTGCTGGACGTTGAGTCTCGAATGGACGGCGGTCGTGGCGGCATGGGCGTGATCGACAAAGAATTGCCCAAAGCGATCGAAGCGATCAAGAAGTAGGACATCGCAACACGTGGGGCAAGCTTGCAGCTTGCCCTTGAGACCAGACACCCCGGGCGCAAGCTGGACGCTTACGCCCCTTCACTCCAACCTTTTTTGAATCCTGTGTACGAAACCTTAGCTGTCGTCGGGGCCACCGGTGCGGTCGGACGAATCGTTCTTGAGCAACTTGCCAATCGCAACTTTCCCTACAAGCGGCTGAAACTGCTGGCCTCGCAGCGTTCGGCCGGTCAACAGGTTCGCTTCAAAGACGAAACGATCACAGTTGAACTGTTGGCCCCCGGTGCGTTCGAAGACGTCGACATCGTGATCGCCAGCACACCCGACGAGGTGTCCGCCGAGTTCGCCCCCTACGCCGTCAAAGAAGGCGCCATCGTCGTCGACGAAAGCGGTTACTGGCGGATGGACCCCAAGGTCCCGCTGATCATCCCCGAAGTCAATCCGGATGCGATCGCCGATCACCAAGGCATCATCGCCAGCCCGAATTGCAGCACCACGCAAATGGTCGTCGCGCTTGCACCGCTTCACAAAGCGGCCAAGGTCAAACGCGTCGTCGTCAGCACCTACCAAGCCACCAGCGGCGCCGGCCTGGCCGGCAACGCCGAACTGGAATCCAGCGTGCGACAAATCCTGGACGGGCAAACCCCTGGCCACGAAACGTTTCAACACCCGATCGGTTTCAACCTGATCCCGCAGATCGGCAGCGAGAAGTTCGAGGGCTACACCAGCGAAGAAATGAAGATGGTGTACGAAACCAGAAAGATCATGGGCGATGACAACATCCAAGTCTGTCCCACCGCCGTTCGCGTTCCGGTCACGATCGGGCACAGCGAATCGATCTTGGTGGAAACGGAAAAACCGCTCACCGTCGCCGAAGCAACCGAATTGTTCCGCGCCGCGCCGGGCATCACCGTCGTCGACGACCTGGCCAACCACCAGTATCCGATGCCGCGCGACTGCGACGGCAAAGACGACGTCTTTGTCGGCCGGATTCGACGCGACATCAGCGGCGATGGCCACGGGATCGCGTTCTGGTGTGTCAGCGACAACCTGAGAAAAGGTGCGGCGACCAACGCCGTTCAGATCGCCGAATTGCTACAGCAGTCCGTCGCCTCGGCTGGCTGATCGGTGACGCGAACCTTTGCGCTCAAAATCGCCTATGACGGAACGGACTTCGCCGGCTGGCAAGTCCAACCGGGTCAGGCAACGATCCAAGGAACGCTCCAACAAGCCGTCAAGCGATCGACCAAACAGGACGTCACCGTCACCGGCAGCGGACGCACCGATGCCGGTGTCCACGCGCTCGGTCAGGTCGCCAGTTGCCGCTTTCCGACCTGGACCGCCTCGGCCGACGCGCTGTCCAAGGCGATCAATTCGCGATTACCCGAAACGATCGTGGTGACCGAAGTCCACGAGGCGCCGTCGGATTTCCACGCGATTCGTGACGCGATCGGAAAACGCTATCGGTATCAAATCCAAGTCCGCCATCAGCGTGACCCGTTCGAACATCGATACCGCTGGCGACTCCGCCGCAAAGTCGACGTCACCGCGATGCAGTGTGCCGCGGCCAAGATCATCGGGCATCGTGATTTTTCCAGCTTTGAATCGGCCGGCGCCCAACGCAAGTCATCAGTCCGCGACGTGCGAGATTGCCAAGTCCTGCCCGCGGCGGATTACGCAACCAGCGGGCACCTGGCCATCGAAGTCGAAGCGAACGGGTTTCTCTACAACATGGTCCGCAACATCGTCGGTACCCTGGTCGAAGTCGGCTACGGCAAACAGCCTCCGCAGTGGATCGACGAGGTGCTGGGACAGAAAAATCGCATCTATGCCGGTCAAGCGGCACCGCCTCAAGGTCTGTTTCTCAAAGAAGTTTATTACCGGCCCGGATTTGAGCCCGCTTAACGTCGCCGCAAGTCCCATAAAGCAGCGGTCTTCGCCGATCACAACCACCGCCGCCAACCCTCACCGGATCGACACCATCCCTTAACCAATCCTTAACCGGCTGATCGGCCTGATGCTCAATAATGAAGACTCTCTCAGGTGACGCGACCGTGCGGTCGTGACTGGAGAAGTTCTCGGAGTACAGACGCATCGCTCAATGTCGGTTGAAACCATCGCTGCCGAACCGGTCCTGGACCAGGCAACTCGCGACTTCGTTCGCCGGTCCATGCAAGCCGGACTGGTCGAACTGGCCGACGTCAAAAAGGTCGTCGTTTCGCTGATGACCGAAGACGTCGTGTTCACGCCCGACCGACTGGCCCAAGGCCTGGTCGGCGCGGACCTGCTGACGCCCTGGCAAGCCCGCAAGTTATTGGCCGGAAAAGCACGCGGATTCCATCTGGGCAACTACCGTCTGCTACGCCCCTTGGGACGCGGCGGAATGGGTGTCGTCTTCCTGGCCCGACACGCGGTCATGAATCGATTGATGGCCCTCAAGATCCTGCCCGCAGAAGCTTCGAAAGATTCTCGCCGGATCGAACGTTTCAAAGAGGAAGCACGGGCGTCGGCGAAACTGGAACACCCCAACATCGTCCAAGCGTTCGATTTCTCCGAATCCGATGGCAAACTGTTCATCGTGATGGAATACATCGAAGGCGTCGACCTGCACCGCGCGGTCGCCCGTGACGGAGTGATGTCGCCGACCGAAGCGCTCGACGCGATGATCCAGACGACCGACGCACTGGCCCACGCACACCAACGTGGTATCGTCCACCGCGACATCAAGCCATCGAATCTATTGTTGCGAAATGACGGAGTGATCAAAGTCAGCGACATGGGACTCGCTCGGATCGGATACACCGCCGGAACCGACGCGCCCAATCGATTGACCGGCACCGCCGATTTCATCGCCCCCGAACAAGCCATCGATTCCCAGTCCGTCGACGCCCGCGCGGACATCTATTCCCTGGGATGCACGTGGTACTTTCTGCTCGTGGGAAAACCGCCGTTCCCGGGAACCAGCGTCGCGCAGCGACTGGCCAAACACCAAACCGCCAAAGTGCCATTGGTTTCCGACACCCGTTCGGACTGTCCGCCGGCGATCAGTTTGCTGATCCAACGGATGATGTCCAAACGCCCGGTTGATCGCCCCGCCTCGGCAGCTGAACTGTTGACCCAACTGCGGCGGATCGCGGGATCCAAATTGGCCGGCCGGGAACTGGCCAACCGGCCCCGCTCGGCGCAGCTGGCGATCACTTCGGACGACTCCTCCAGTTTTGCCTCACTCGACGACAGCGGGCCACTGGGCGAAGCGTCACAGGGAGCGATGGCGGAGATCGCCGAGATCGATTTTGGCAGCCTGCCGCCGATCGACCTGGCAGCCCTCTCCCCAGTCGCCCTCTCTCCCGCTGCCGTTCCCGTCTCGCCTTTGGCGGCGTCCCAAACTGCCGCCGGAGCACCGCGCAAGTCGACGAAGAAACGCGGCTCGGCAAATGAAACGGATGCCAGCCAGAGCGTCTTGTTGGGCGTCGGGCTGGCACTGTCCATCGTCGCCTTGCTGGCCGTCGTCGGCGTCACGTTCTATCAGATGACGAAAGACGAAAAGGCCGTCACACGTCTGAAAACCATGGAAGACGGCAAAGGAAATGTCATTGTCATTGAAGACTAGGTTCGCAGCCGACCAGTGCATCTTTTCCGCTTCACGCGGAAAAGGGGTCAGGTACCAAAAATGCGAAGCACCCTGCGGGCCATTTGGTTTTTGGTACCTGACCCCTTTTCCGATCCATCGTCCCCGAACGCCCCAGCAGTGATTCCCCATGTCCGTTGAATTGATCATCACACAGGGAAGCAATGCCGGCACCGCGGCACCGATCCACCCTGGTTATTACCTGGTCGGCCGGCTGAAAGAATGCCAAATCCGGCCCAAAAGCCGATCCGTCAGCCGACGGCACTGCTTGTTGCTCCACAACGACGACGGATTCGGAGCACTCGATCTGAAGAGCACGCGCGGCACCTACGTCAACGGCACGCGGCTTGAACCGCATCGGTGGAGAGTGCTTGCCGACGGCGACGAATTGCGTTTCGGGAAAGTCGTGTTCAAGGTCTCCGTCAAGCAACCCGTCCTGGCCGCAGCCGGACATGCCGATGCAGCGATCGAACACGCCGATGCGAGCTTGAGCGAACCTCCCACGTCATGGAACAACCAGGACGTCGCGGAATTCCTGGAAGAAGAAGACCAGGCGGAGTTTGATTGGGACGACGACTTGCCGTTGGCGCCACATCGGCCGGCCCCAGCGCGTTTGGAGTCCGATCCTATCGCGGGGGGCGAAGCCGTCAATGTCGACGTGCTCTCCGATAGCGCGATCCGCTCCGGCAAACCGAATGACACGTTCATCGGAGACGCTGCAGATGACCTCGAAGACGAAGAAGAAGTCGCAAAGGACATCGAACTGGATTCGGTACCGAAGAAGCGACCGCCGCGACAGAAGATCGACCACAAGCAATACAAACGGGCCGCGAAGCGTTCCTTCCAGCTGCCAAGCTTCTCCATCCGCTCGGCCGACGGCGTCGACTGGAAACTGCTCGGCACCGTCGCGTTGGTCGCCATGACCCTGGGTGTATTGGGCTACCAGGTCTATCATTTCGGCGGACCGGCGGACGTCGAAGTCCGACAGGATCTCGATTGACGCCAGAACCGCCAGCTCGGTGGCAGTCCTCCCAGCCGCAAGGAAAGCAGCCGGACATCCGATGGCATGCCCGCCATCGGCCCTGGCATCACACCTCTCAAGTCACCCTCCCTGGCAGCATGGGCATCCACACATCTTTTGCATGTCAGATTTGTTCTGAGTGGATGGCTTCGGCCAACGGCCGTTTACATCCCTAGCCTTGGGCATCGCCCAAGGTCCGCAAACGAGAACGAGAGGGATTGGCCAACGGCCATACACAAATGCCTCGTTAAACGCGAAGGTTGTGCATGGCCGTTGGCCAAATCGAACCTCATTGCGATGACGTTCCTGGGGCGGCGCAACCCTCGCAAATGCTCGGTTTGCTTGCCCCAGGCTATGGATATGCATGCCCTTTGGGCAAAAACGACTTGTGTAGATACCAACGCCCCGGCAGGGAGGGGTCGAGCTCGGGGAGGGTCGATTGCTTGTCGCGGATGAGTCCTCAGCACATCGATCACCGCGCCACAACGCCGCGACTGCCGCTGCATCAAATCCGACGCATGGTACCCTACACGGACCATGTCACTTTTGTTGCTCATCGACGGCTACAACATCACGCAGCCGATCGCGCCGACTCGCAATCCCGACCCGCGTTGGCTCGAACGCGATCGGAATGTTCTGCTGCGCGAGCTGACGAATCAACTCAGCGAGCCGGTTCGCCGAAAAACCTGTGTCGTCTTCGATGCCGCCAACCCGCCACGCGATCGCCCCAGCGAGTTTGTTCACCACGGGATGAGCGTCCGTTTTGCGGTCGATTACCTGTCCGCGGACGATTTATTGGAGGAAATCATCCGGGCGCATCACACGCCCAAACGGCTGATGGTCGTCTCCTCGGACCACCGAATTCAGATTGCGGCCCGGCGGCGAGGTGCGGCTCATTTCGATAGCGAGCCCTGGATGGACGACCTGACGGACGGAAAAATCCACCTGGCGATCGACGTGGGGCCAAAATCGGGCGGGGCAGGGCAGGGCGGTCGGCCGCCGGCTGCCCCCGAAAAAAGCTCGCCGGCTGCCAAAAAACCTCGCATCCAGGACCAATCGGAGGTGGACCAGTGGATGCGAGAATTCGGTTTTGATCCGGATTAATCGGCATCGCTAGTCGCGGTCAACCGCCCTGCGACGCGATGCTCCTTCCGCACTCGACCGGCTCGACATAGAATCCCCACTCACATTGCCGACGCAGGCGTGCCGTCGGCGGCCCCATCCCCCCCAACGTGACACCGATTCGTTCGATGACAGCCACCGCGACCGCCCAACGAGCTTATAACTTTTCCGCCGGCCCCGCCGTCTTGCCGGTTTCGGTACTTGAGGAAGTACGCGACGAACTGGTTTGCCTGCCCGGTGCACGCAGTTCCTTGCTGGAAATGAGCCACCGGGACAAGACATTTGTCGACATCCTGCACGACGCCGAAAACAGCCTGCGGTCGCTGCTGAACATCAGCGACGACTACGCCGTGCTGTTTCTGCAAGGCGGTGCGGCGCTTCAGTTTTCGATGATCCCCGCCAACCTGCTTCGCGATTCGGGCAAATCGGCGGCCTACATCCAAACAGGCACCTGGGGCAAGAAAGCGATCGCGGAAGCCAAAAAGGAAGGGCAGGTCGAGGTCGTCTACGACGCCTCGTCGTCAAATTTCAATCATGTCCCCGGGCCCCAGGACTACAGCGTCGCCGAAGACGCGGCGTACCTTTATTACTGCAACAACGAAACGATCCAGGGTGTTCAATTCCCCACCGAACCCGAATGCCCCGCCGGCGTGCCGCTGGTCTGTGACGCGTCGAGCGATTTCCTGTACCGCCCGGTCGACATCAACAAATACGGCTTGCTGTATGCCTGTGCCCAAAAGAACGCCGGCCCGGCGGGTGTGACCGTGGTGATCATCCGCCGCGACCTGATCGACCGCGGCAGCGCTTCGCTTCCGGGTTACTTGAATTACAAAAACCACGCCGACGCGGACTCTGAATGGAACACCCCGCCGACGTTCGCCATCTGGGTGCTGGGCAAAGTCGCCAAGTGGCTGCAAAACGACATCGGCGGGCTGGCGGCGATGGAAACGCTGAACCGCAAAAAAGCGGCATTGCTCTACGACGCGATCGACCAGTCGGGCGGCTTCTACACCGGACACGCCAAACCGGATTGCCGCTCGCTGATGAACGCAACCTTCACGTTGCCCAACGATGATCTGCAGTCGGCGTTTCTTGCCCAAGCGGCCGAACGCGACCTGGTCAGTTTGAAAGGGCACCGCAGTGTCGGCGGCATCCGCGCCAGCATCTACAACGCAATGCCGATCGAAGGCGTGCAATCGCTGGCAAGCTTCATGACCGATTTCGCATCCAAGAACGCGTGATCTTCGCCGGACCGACGCGGCAGCGACTGCCTCCGGTCGGCCCCGCATGGTCCTCGCCGTCTCCCCGATCTTTCCATTCCTCCAACCACAGCAACGCCAGAGATGTACAAAATCCTGACGCTCAATAACATCTCCGTCAAAGGACTTTCACGCCTGCCCCGCGACGAATACGAAATCTCGTCCGAGTCGAGTCACCCGGATGCGATTCTGCTTCGTTCGTTCAAGATGCACGACATGGAGATCCCCGAATCGGTCGCGGCGATCGGCCGTGCCGGTGCCGGTGTGAACAACATCCCCGTCGACAAGATGACCCAGCGTGGCGTGCCGGTGTTCAACGCCCCCGGTGCCAACGCCAACGCCGTCAAGGAACTGGTGCTGGCCGGGTTGCTGATGGCATCGCGTAACATCTATCCGGCGATGCAATTTGCGTCGTCCTTGGAAGGAACCGATGCGGAAATTTCCACCGCGGTTGAAGCCGGCAAGAAAAACTTTGTCGGCTGCGAATTGCACTCCAAGACCTTTGGCGTGATCGGGCTGGGTGCGATCGGACGTCGCGTCGCCAACGCCGCCAGCGCGTTGGGCATGAAAGTCGTCGGATACGACCCGCAGATCTCCGTCGAAAACGCCTGGCGACTTTCCCGCAACGTCGAACAGGCCATCAACCTGGATCACCTGTTCTCGCAGTGCGACGCCGTCAGTGTCCACGTCCCGCTGTTGGACGTCACCAAGGGCCTGGTCAACAAGTCGCGAATCGAATCGATGAACGACGGCGGCATCATCGTCAATCTGGCCCGCGGCGGCATCTGTGATGACGATGCCGTGATCGCCGCATTGGACTCGGGCAAACTGAGTGCCTATGTGATCGATTTCCCGACCGCCCAGTTGCTCAAGCACCCCAAAGTCATTTCGTTTCCGCACCTCGGTGCGTCGACCGAAGAGGCCGAGGAGAACTGTGCGATCATGGTTGCCGACCAAGTCCGTGACTTCCTGGAAGAAGGCACCGTGACCAATTCGGTCAACTTCCCCGAAGCCTCCATGCCGCGGGGCGGCACCGGATGTCGGATCACGATCGCCAACGCCAACGTGCCCAACATGGTCGGCCAGATCTCGACGATTCTCGCCAACGCCGGCTTGAACATCGCGGACCTGCTGAACAAGTCACGCGGCGATCTGGCTTACACCATCATCGACCTGGACGGCAACC
>NZ_JBFHKV010000202.1:0-9730 GCF_041595215.1 Stieleria sp.
GCCCCCATCGTTTTGCCCCCATCGTTTTGCCCCCATCGTTTTGCCACTCCCTCCGCGTCTTAGCCAGCTAAAACCGGCTCTGCCGCTGCGTCAGATACTCCGTCAACGCAGTGTCAAACGGCATGCTGGTATCCAGCGGGACGTAATCGATTTGCAGTTGATTGCAGCCGTCGCGGTAGGCGTCGCGAAACTCGGCCAGCGCCGCCAGGTAGTCTTCACGGAACCCGGTCGCATCAACGGACACCGATTGGCCGGATTCCGAATCGGTGAACTGCACCGGACCATCATAAGGGAATTCAACTTCGGCCGCGTCCAGGACGTGAAAGACGATGACGTCGTGTCCGGCGTGCCGCAGTCGCGCCAATGCCGAGACGACTTCTGCGATTTGTTCTTGCCACGTTTTTTCGTCATCGTCACTGGGCCACAAATCACTGAACAGCATCACCAGCGAGTGTTGTTTCAACATCGCGGCGACTTGTGTCAACGATGCCGGGACGTCGGTCGCGCCGGCGGGCTTCAGGTTCGAGAGTCTGGCGATGACGTCGCCCATGTGCCCGCGGCGGGAACGCGCCGGCAGTGAGGCGTGGACTTTCTCGTCAAACGTGATCAGCCCGACGGGGTCTTGCTGCATGATCATCAAGTACGTCAGCGCGGCGGCTAAACACGTCACGTACTCGAATTTCGTCATCGACTGGTTTTCGGTAAACCCCATCGACTTGGACAGGTCGATGACCAGGTACCCGATCAGGTTGGTTTCCGATTCAAAGCGTTTGACAAAATACTTGTCGGTCTTGGCGTAGACCAACCAATCGATCAGCTTGGGGTCGTCGCCGCGGTTGTAGCGTCGGTGTTCGCTGAACTGGACCGAGAAGCCGTGAAAGGGGCTGCTGTGCAAGCCTTGCAAAAACCCCCGCACGACCATGCGGGCGCGCAAGTCCAGCCGTTTGATACTCTGCAACGCTTCGGGCGAGAGCAGGGAGCTCATTTGGCCAGCTTTTCGGGTTGCGGCGGTCGGATGTCATCGAGCAATCGCGTCACGAGCGAGTCGCTGTCCATCCCTTCGGCAGTCGCTTGGAAATTGGTCCCGATTCGGTGCCGCAGAACCGGCAGCGCAATCCGCCGGACGTCATCGACGTCGACACTGAACCGGCCTTCCATCGCCGCCATCGCTTTGGCGCCGGCGATCAAGTTTTGGCCGGCTCGAGGTCCCGCGCCGAAATCGACCAACTCGCGAATGTAGTCGGGTGACGTTTCGTCCGACGGCCGAGTCGCGCGGACGATGCTGGCGACATACTTGATCACGAACGGGTTGACCGCCACGCTGGTGACGAGTTGCTGGACATTCAAGATCGCTCGTGCGGACAAGACCTTGTTGACCGTCGCGGTTTCGCCCCGGGTCGTCGTCGTCAGGATTTGCTCTTCTTCGGCCGCCGAGGGATAGTCCAGTTTGATGTTGAACATGAACCGGTCGAGTTGGGCTTCGGGCAGCGGATAGGTGCCTTCCTGCTCGATCGGGTTTTGGGTGGCGATGGTGAAGAACGGTTTGGGCAGGGCAAAGGTTTCGCGTCCCACGGTGACCTGGCGCTCCTGCATCGCTTCGAGCAATGCGGCCTGGGTCTTGGGCGGGGTGCGGTTGATCTCGTCGGCCAGCAAGATGTTGGCAAAGATCGGGCCTTCGACAAAACGGAAACTGCGTTTGCCGTGTTCGTCTTCTTCCAGGACTTGTGTGCCGGTGATGTCCGAGGGCATCAGGTCGGGTGTGAACTGAATCCGTTTAAACGACACATCCAGAATGCTGGCCAGTGTGCTGACGATCAGGGTCTTGGCCAATCCCGGCACGCCTTCGAGCAAGCAGTGACCGCGGGTGTAGATCGCGGCCAACAATTGCTCGATGGTTTCGGATTGTCCGACGATGACTTTGGAAAGTTCGCTGCGGATCGTCGCTTGATGGTCGGAAAACTCACGCAGGACGTCGCCGAGGTTGCGTCCGGGCTGGCCGCCAGGTTTGCCGGCCGGCGGATGGGGTGGAGTCGGGGCGCTCACGATAGGGCAGCTACCTTGCAATGTGATTGGGAAGAATGTCTCGGCACGGACCGAAAGCTGAAAAGCGCCAACGAAGGGCAGTTTCTACCGGATCAGTCGAACGATATCAGTCCCGCGGCGTAATCCCAAGTCCGTAAAATAACGGACGGGCACTGCCGCTGCGGACATGCTCTGCCGCAAACCGCCCATGGCAAACCGCCGAGGTTCCAAATGATATCAGCCGGACTGCGACAGCGTACGGGCATGACCATCGCTCGCACGGACCAATCAGTGTAAGATGCAGACCTGGGTTACTGGTAAGGGGGGGGACCACCAATTGTTACGCTGCATCACTCTGTTTTTGTCGCTCGTGGTCGCGTCGGCCGCCGTTCCTTCCAAAGTCCACGCCGAGGTGGATGCTGCGGCGGTGAATCGCGCGATCGATCGCGGCGTTACCTATCTTCGCAGCGCCCAGAACGATCGCGGCGGTTGGGATGAGTTTCAGGGCCAGTCGTGCGGCCTTTCTTCGCTGTGCACCCTGGCATTGCTCAATGCCGGCGTCTCGCGTGATGATCCCGCGATCAAGAATGCGATGACGTACCTGCGGGCCACGGTTGCCGAGAGCACGTACTCGGTCGCGCTGCAAACGCTGGTGTTTTGTCAGCACGGATCGGCCAGCGATCTACCGCGCATTCGCAACAACGTGACTTGGTTGACCGAGGCTCAGACCGCCACGGGGGCGTGGAGCTACGGCGGTAAACGACAATTCGGCGGCGACCCCTCGAACGCGCAGTTCGCACTCCTCGCTCTTGGGGCGGCCCAAGACCGTGGCGTGGCGGTCAAGCCGGAGGTGTTTGAACAAGCGATCGACTATTGGGAATTGCAGCAGAATCCCAACGGCGGTTGGAGCTACACCGGCGGTGCACCGACCGGAAGCATGACCTGTGCCGGGATCGCGTCGCTGATCATCGCCAACGGCCGCCTGGGCAACGCCAGTTCATCGGTCAAGGACGGCAGCATCGAATGTTGCGGAGGTGATTCCACGAAACAAGATCCGATCGCCCGCGGCCTCGATTGGCTGGGCAAACGATTCAGCGCCGAAGTCAATCCCGGCGGCAGCGCCGACACCTATTACTACTATCTGTACGCCATCGAACGGACGGGGCGACTTTCCGGACGCCGCTTCTTTGGCGGTCACGATTGGTATCGCGAAGGCGCCGAACGACTGATCCGCCAGCAGGACGGTTTTCAAGGGTTTTGGGAAGGCGGACAATGGGAACGCCCCACCGTCGCCACGTCGTTCGCGTTGTTGTTTCTGTCCAAAGGCAAACGCCAGGTCGTCGTCGGGCAACTGGAACGCGACAAGACGGACCAACGGGAATGGCAACCCCACCCGGACGCGTTGCGGCAACTGGTGCGGCATGTCGAACGGGCTTGGGGGCGCGACCTGACTTGGCAAACCGTCCAGCTGGAAAACGCCGGCTTGATCGACTTGTTGCAAACACCGGTGTTGGTCATCAGCGGCAAAGAAACGCTGTCGTTGAGTGCGGAGAAAAGCGAGCTGCTGAAGGATTACGTGGACCAGGGCGGCACGATTGTGTTTGACGCCAGCGGCGACAGCGGCTGTGGTAACGCGGCGAATTTTCAAAACAGCGTCGCCAACCTCTGCGCCCAGTGGTACCCCAATGCCCCGCTGGAACGCTTGCCGACATCACATCCGGTGTGGAACGCCGAACGCAATGTCGATATCACCGCGATGCCCAACGGGTTTTGGGTCTATGGCGTCCAAGCCTGCTGTCGCACCGCCGTCTTTTATGTTCCGCAAAGCCTGACCTGTCGTTGGGAATTAGGCGACCGGCTGTTTCAGCGTGGTGAAACCGACGATCCGGTTCGACGCCAAATCGATCACTCCATCCGCATCGGACAAAACATCATCGCCTATGCGACCGGGCGTGAATTGAAAGACAAGCTGGACGCCCAGATCGTGCTGCAAGCCGACGCGATGGAATTGACCGAGCGGGGCACGACGCGAATCGCTCGGCTGGACGTCGGCGCCGGCGGCGAAGACGCGCGTCGTGCGCTGCCCAACGCCTCGACCATCATCCGCAATCAAACGCAGGTGGCGATCAGCGTGCCCGAAGACCCAGTCCGGTTTGACGAGCAAGCCTTGGCCGAAGTGTCGGTGCTGTGGGTCCACGGTCGACGCGACTTTGTGCTGTCCGCCGAGCAGCGTGACGCGCTGCGCCAATTCATCGAGCACGGCGGAGTGATTTTGGGCACCGCGATCTGTGGCGACGAAGCGTTCGCCCAAGCGTTTCGCCGTGAGTTGGCCGCGGTGCTGGGCCAGAACTCGCTGCAATCGATGCCTTCGGACCATCCCATGCTGACCCCGCAGTACTTCGGTTACGATTTGCGGTCGGTCACCATCCGGCGGATCGGTCGCGGAGCCGGCGGCCAACAAATCCGTCGGCAAACCTCACCACCCATCCTGGAATACGCCGAAGTCGATGAGGTGGTCGCGGTGGTGTTTTCGCCGCTGGACATCAGCTGTGCGCTCGAAAGTCAAAACTCCGTCCAATGCCCCGGTTACGGAACCGAAGACGCCGCCAAGATCGTCACCAACGTCGTGCAAATGGCGTTGAATCAGTAGGGTATGCCGGCGGAAATCTTTCCGTAGCGTTTGCCCAAAAAGCAGATCTGGGGTTACGCCCGGATTCGCTGGGGCTCATCCGGTCTCACCCCAGGCTATCTTGTGGATCGCCGTTGGCGAACCGAGCATTGGATTCTGCTTCGCCCTGCATCAGATTGTCAATCCGGGAACACCGCCATCACTTCTTCGGCCCACTCGGTCCAGCCTTCCGCGGCGGCTTCGAAATCGACTTTCATCCAGCGCACCGGTTCTTTCGGCATCACGCGCGGCCGGTACTCGCTGTCACGGCTGATCGGCAATTGGCTGCTGTCCCCCATCGCCAACCGGTCTTCGGTTTGAGCAGAAACCAGGTAGTCGGCAAGCGATTCCGCGGCGACGGGATGGGGAGCGTCTTTCAAGATCGCCAACGTGTTGGGAATGCGTAGGGTTCCCGGTTGGTCGGATTGCTGATCGGGGAACACGATCGCGACGTTTCGCAATTGATCTTTCTCGATGATTGCGTCGTCGGTGTCGGTCAGCCCCCAGGCGACTTCGCCCGACGAGACCGCCAAGGCGACTTGCTTGTTGCCCGACAACACCACCGCGTTGTCGTGAATCTGTTTCAAGAACTCCAGCGTTTCATCATGACCGTCACGGACACGGAGCACCGCAAAATGAGTCGCCGTGGTGCCGAACAAGGGTCGAGCCATCGCGCAGTTGTGTTTCCATTTCGGATCGATCAGATCGGCCACACTGCTCGGGTAGTCGTCTTTGGAAGGAATCTTGTCGGTGTTGATCAGCAACACGCGCGCCCGGGCGGCAAATCCGCACCACGTACCGTCGCTGGCGATCATGTCGCTGGGCCAACCCGGGGCAACAGCCCACGTCCGCGGTTTCAACAGACCGAGCTTTTGCAATCGAACGGTGTGCATGATCTCGTTGTTCCAGAACACGTCACAAACCGGCGAATTCTGTTCGGCGAGAATTTGATTGACCAAGCCGACGGTTTTCGTCGATTCGACATCAAATTTGCCGACGATCCCGGTCTCGTAGTCCACACTTCGTTCATAAGCGGCAAAAATCGGTGTCGCGAATTGCTCGTCGAGCGCCGAGTAGACCACCACGTCCCGCTCCGCCTTCGGAACACATGCCGCAGTCGAAAACAACAGTGGGCAGATCAGCAGCGGCCAATTCAGCAGCCTCATCCGCGACCGAGCGAAGGTGAATCGTCGTTTCGCGACCGGCAGGTTAGAATGGTGCAATGGTTTCATTTTTTGAAGATCGTTTGGTCCACGTCGAAGGGTGCTCCGACCCGGCACCTGTTGGTGTGTTGCCGCGCAAGCTTGCCATGCAAGTGCGTGCCCGTTGCCGGAGCGGCATTCTAACACTGATCGCCATGATCGGCATCGCGGCGCAGAGTGCTACGGTCGCATCGGCGCAAACGCCACCCCCAATGCAAGTGGTTGAGGGAAAGCACATTGTCCTGAAATCCGATTCGGGGTCACGGGAATCGCTGGTCGAGTTGGCTGAATCCTATGACGCCGCGGTGCCCCAGTGGGAACGGTTTTGGCAACTGCCGCCTGGGACGTTGGATCGATGGCGGGTCGACGCGTTTGTGATGGCCGATCCCCAGCGGTTTCGTGACAGCGGAGATCTACCGCCGGATTTGAGTTTTCCGTTTGGCTATGCCATCGATTCGAACATCTGGGTGATCCGCCAAAAAAGCGACTACTACACCCGGCATTTGTTGTTGCACGAGGGCGTGCATGCATTGGCGATCGAACTGTTCGGCGGCACGGGACCGTCATGGTTCGCCGAAGGGCTGGCGGAAATGCTGAGCGTTCACCGCGGCACGGGCCGTCAGGTCGAAGTCAACGTGGTGCCGGAATCAACGCAACTGGTTCCCTACTGGGGACGTTTTAAACTACTCTCTCAACGTCGCGACGAGCAGCGGATCCCGACGCTCGATGCCGTGCTCCAGTACCCGCCCGATCTGAAAAGCGACGTCGAATCGTACGGTTGGAGCTGGGTCGCGGCGATGTTGCTCACCGAGTACCCCGAGTATCGACCGGCTGTGTTAGCCGAAGCCCAAAATGGCAGCCTGAGAACCGTCGCGTTTTCGACTGCGTTCAAACGGCGATTGAGTCAACAGTGGCCGATCGTGCAAGCCCGCTGGCGGATGCTGACCAACACCATCGACTATGGATTTGATTGGTCGCGCGAGCGAATCGACTTAGCGATCCGCGACAAACTTTGGCGCGGCAACCCGATCGAAACGACGATCCAGGCTGATCGTGGCTGGCAGAGCGTCGGTGTTCGATTCGCCCCCGGCATGCGCGTCAAAGTCTCCCCGCGCGGACGATGCAGCCTGGACGACGATCCGAAACCGTGGATCAGCGAGCCTCCCGGGGTCACGATTCACTACGCCAACGATCGACCGCTCGGGCAGCTGCTGGTGTGTGTCTTGCCCAACAAGACCGACGAGCAACGACAACTCGAACCACTGCTGATCCGCAGCGTGGAATCCGACACCGAAATCATCATCGACGAACACTGTTGGTTGCTGTTTCGGATCAACGACGACCTCGGCGATCTGGGCAACAATCGTGGCGGCTACACCGTGTCGATCCGGAGGTAGGGTGCACGCGATGGATTGGTCAAAAAATTGATTGGTCAAAAAATGGTGTGGTTGAAAAACGCTCCGGGTCCGGCGCCTTATTTTTTGACCAACAAATTTTTTGACCAATTCTCCTCCCCCCAACTTCGACGTTGCCGTCTTCAACCACGTTGCAAAATTGAACCTGACCCGGCCCACCGGTTTTGATACGGTCGGCTCGAACTCGCTGGGTTCCCCGTTCTAATTCTTGCCAGTGTGTGGTGGGTCTGTGATGCGTCGACGAAAAGGATTTCGTGGTGGTGTTCATTTTGCCAGTTGCCGACGGCTCGGGGTCGAATCCCTCGAAACACGTCGACTGCTTGCCGGCGATTCACTGTCTCTGTCACAGCATCCGATTGATGACAGCCCAGCAATCGAAAGCGTCTCCCAACAAATTCAAGACCTTGCTGTCAATGTCAGCGCCTCCGACGCCGCCGGCGATACTCTGCAGACGGCGGCCAACTTTGGCGTGGTCGATGGAACACTGCAGCGTGCCGGACGGCTCAGCTGGTTCGACCGGATCGATGTGGTTCGTTTCGAAATCGCCGCCGATGCCAAGGTGCGGATCACGTTGGATCAACTCAATCGCGACGCGAATCTCTATGTTCTCGATCGCAACGGCAACCTGATCGGTTCTTCGACGCGTTCGTCCAATCGCAGCGAATCGCTTTCGGGGTCGCTGCCCGACGGCGAGTATTACCTCGCAATTTCCTCGGTCGATTATCGAAGCATTTCCTATCGACTGACCTTGGACGTTCAGACATCGCCATCGCAACCGACGGCGAGTCCCCCGGCGGCACCGACGCCGGTACCCCAGCCGTCACCGCCGCCTGAGCCGACCACGGTGACGCCGCTGGCGGAAGTGGCCTATTACGGCGGCAGCCGGGAATGGAATCTGAATGCCGTCGCGGCACCGGAAGCGTGGGCGGCCGGCTACCGTGGACAAGGCGTGACAGTTGCCGTGGTTGATACCGGAGTGGATTTGGATCACCCCGACTTGGCCGGCGCCCTGTACGTCAATCCCGGCGAGATCGCGGGCAACGGGATCGACGATGATCGCAATGGATTCGTCGATGACGTTTCGGGTTACGACTTCGTCTCCGGAGACGCGATTGCGGATGACGGCAACGGACACGGAACCCACGTGGCCGGCACGATCGCGGCGGGCGATAACGGTTTCGGCGTGACCGGAGTGGCTCCCGATGCCAAGATCCTGCCCGTTCGAGTGCTCGACGATTCCGGCAGCGGAACCGATGGTGGCGTCGCTGCCGGCATCCGCTACGCGGCCGATTTAGGCGTGCAAATCATCAACCTCAGTCTCGGTGGCGGGATCAGTTCACGGATCGCCAGCGCGATCGACTACGCCACGTCCTTAGGCGCGTTGGTGGTGGCTGCTGCAGGAAACGAATCGGCGGCCAGCCCAAGCTATCCGGCGCGGCACAGCGCCGAATCGACCAGCGTGCTTTCAGTCGGCGCCTTTGACGCGTCCGGTCGCATCGCGGGCTTTAGCAACAACGTGGGCGGCAGCGGGGCGGTTCAAGTCGACGCGCCGGGCGTGAGTGTCTACAGCACCTATGCCGGCGGCGGCTATCGGTCTCTCAGCGGCACCAGCATGGCCAGTCCGCACGTGGCCGCTGTCGCCGCGCTCACGCTGTCGGCCAACCCGCAACTCACGTCTTCGCAATTGCGGGAACTGCTCTCCAGCGGAACCGTCGGACAAGCTGCGTCGAGTGATTCGATCGGCAAGGTCAGCACGTTGAATTCGGTCGCCTTTGCCGCCGCGGGACTAACGTCGGCCGGAGGCATCACCGGTTCGGACCTGGCAACCTCGTCCACCTCTTCGACCCAAGTTCGCGCCGCGCGAGGAATCATCCTGCCCACCCCAACGGACTCGATCGCCCCGCCCACACCGAAAGTGGCAGAGCGAACGGACGAGGGCGTCTTCCCCTTGCCCGTCGAAGGGTCTCGCACCAAGAAAGTCGGCTTTGCCGAATCGATGTCATCACAGGCCATCGACGATGTGTTGGCGGACGTTGACAACGATTGGACGGATGCCGCATCAGGGCGTTGCGATGCTGAGCCAAGGGTCGAGCTGCGAGCGGGTTTGAATGCGGCGGAGATCACGTGGGGATAATCACCCCCGACTGCTCTCGATCGATGACCAGCTGAGCTACAACTCAACCGGCTTGATCGGCTAGAATGCTCGCAACCCTCGCACCCAACGCTGCGAAGCATTTATCCGCTGTGTTTGACGAGCTTTGAGCGGAAGGGCGCAAGCCCAATACCGCTAAGAAATGCTTCACAGCGTTGCCTTCCACCGTGAGCTTCAGGATGACGCATCGGCAGACCAACACCAGGAAAAAAACACGCCACCGAAGCGGCAGGACGCGGGCGGTGACGCCAAGCGTGCACCCGGCGGGGCC
>NZ_JBFHKV010000203.1:0-9726 GCF_041595215.1 Stieleria sp.
CCAGGGAGGGCATGGAGGTGCCCGGACGCTGGCGCGAACCGGCTGATGTCAAACGAGGATCAGCCGATTGGCGCGAGCCTTCGGGCCCCGCAAGGCAAAACCGGAGGGCTCGCGCCCTTCCGCTAAAAGATGCTTCACCGCGTTGCCTGCCAGGGAGGGTGAATTGCCAAGAGTCCCGACGGCTTTTTCTGCGGCATACCGGCAATCCCCTCCCCGCGACCGTTAACGACCTCGTCTCGGGGCATTCGTGCCCTATAATCACTCGTGCGTCGTTTCTGTCGTCTTTGGAGTGGGTGTCGTGACCTTACGAGCGTGGCTTTCGTTTGTCTTTCTGGCACTTCTGTGCATCTCGCCGGGATTCTCGGCCGATGCCGAGAATGGGTACGTGGTGGATGTGCCCGTCCCACTGGGCGGCCAATCGGCCACGGCGCTGATCGGACAGCTAGAGCGATTGGCAAAATCCGCGCCACAGGACGGTCGGCTGGACGTCGTGCTCCGCTACGATGCGGAGTCCTCCGGAGGCGAAGCGACCTCGTTTGAAGACGCGCTCAAAGTCGCCCGGGCGGTCACCGGCGACCGGCTCCGGTCGCTGCGAATCGTGTCCTTTGTCCAAGGCAGCGTGACCGGTCATTCACTGCTGCCGATCCTGGCGTCCGACTCGATCCTGCTTTCATCAGGCGCCCGACTGATCGATGCCTCCGCCGGCGAAAGTGACCAGGACGAAACGATCGTGTTGGCCTATCAAAGCATCGCCGCCCGCCGTGGCCTGTTTCCAAAACCGGTCGTCGCCGCGCTGATCGATCCCGACGTCGAACTGGCTTGGGTCAGCAACGTCGGCGGCGGAAAGTCCTTCGCCGGGGGTGAAGAACTCGTGAAACTACGTGAAACAGGCGAGGTTTTGGAAGAAGAAGTGTGGAGCGCGGCAGGCGTGCCGGCCACCGTCTCGGCCGATCAGCTGCGGTCCGCGCGGATCGCCGCCGGCATCGTCGAGACGCTCGAAGAAGCCGCCGAAGTGCTCGACCTGGCACAAATCATTCCCGTCGAATCGGACGCCATCGGGGGAGTCACCAACGGTGTGCTGCTGGAAATCACCGGCTCGATCTCTCGCAGTCGGGTGCGGCGCTGGCAAAGCAATCTCAACGGGTCGCTGGTCGAGGGCTCGGTCAACACGTGGCTGATTGCACTCGATTCGATCGGCGGCGACCTGGACCAAAGCGCCAGCTTGGCCAGCTCATTCGCGATGCCCGAACCGCCGCTGCGAACCGTCGTCGGGCTCGTCAGCAAAGAAGCTCGCAGCGACAGCGCGCTGTTGGCGGTAGCGTGCAAACCGCTGTACATGACCCCCGATGCGATCCTGGGCGGGACCGGCGCCGATGAAATCTCGCTGACCGATCTGGACAATCACGACGAGCTGATCGACAGCATCGCCCGAGCCACCAAACGCCCCGTGGGCTTGATCCGCGGCCTATTGTGCAGTGACCTGGAAGTCTATCGATACACCAACAAGAAGACGGGCAGGGTCAAATACACCACGCCGGCTGACCTGGTTTCCCAATCCGACGATCCCGACTTGGAACGCGATCGCTGGGAAAAAGGCGAACGCATCGAAATGAAAGAAGGACTGACCGCCGACAGAGCCATCGAGCTGGGACTGGCCGACGGGCGCAGCGATTCGCTCGACGATGTCGCCCGTCGCAGCGGCATGGAAGCGGTGCCCAAACCGGTTTCCGATCGAGGCCTGGTTCGATTCGTCGAACGACTCGGTCGCAGCCAAGGTCTGATGATGATCTTGCTGATGGTCGGGTTCGTCGCCTTGTCCGCAGAAATGAACGCCCCCGGCATGGGTGTGCCCGGTTTTCTGGCCATGGTCTGCTTCGGACTGTTCTTCTGGATGAACTACTTGGCCGGGACCGCCGAATGGCTGGAGCTGGTCTTATTGATGCTTGGACTGTGCTGTATCGCGCTGGAGATCTTCGTGATTCCCGGTTTCGGAATCTTCGGCATCGGCGGGCTGATCATGACGATCGCATCGATCGTGCTGATGAGTCAGACCTTTGTGTTGCCGCAAAACTCCTACCAACTGGCCGTCATCACGCGGGGACTTTGGGCAGCCCTGGGAAGCTTGCTAGGCCTGTTCGGGGGGTTTGTGTTGATGCGGCAATTCTTTCCCCATCTGCCGCTGTTTCGCCACTTGATCATGGAAAAACCGGACGCCGAGGCGATCCACCAAGCCGAGAAACTCGCGGATTTTAGCGCCTTGTTGCATCAAACCGGCCAAACCACGACGCCGCTGCGGCCGAGCGGAAAAGCCCGTTTCGGTGATCAAGTCGTTCAAGTCGTCAGCGACGGGTCGATGATCGACAAAGGGGTCTCGGTGACCGTGATCGATGTGCAAGGTGCCAAGGTGGTCGTCGAAGAATAGCCCATGCCGCTGACTTACTCCCTTGCTTTGCTAGCACTCTTTTACGTCCTGCTGGTGGGCGAGTTTTTCATTCCCAGCGCGGGGATGGTTGGTTTTGCCGCCGCGATCGCCGCGACGACATCGATTGTGATCGCGTTCACGCACAGCGCGACGGCTGGTTTTGCCGTGACGGCCACCGTCGTGCTTTCCACGCCGGTGGTGCTGGTCATGATGATCCGCTACTGGCCGCACACGGCGATCGGCAAACGGATCCTCAACCGTCGCCCCGGCCAGCTCGACGAGCCGACCGAAAGCCGCTTGCGGAGCGGCGAGAAGCGGAAAGATCTGGTGGGACGCTCCGGGATCGCCAAAACCAACCTGCTTCCCAGCGGGTTGGTCGTCATCGACGGCAAACGACTCGACGCGGTGTCCGACGGCAGCCCGATCGATGCCGGCACGGAAATCGTGGTGATCAGCGCGGTGGCGGGCAAGTTGCGCGTTCGGGTTGCCGAGCGAGCCGACTTGCATCCCGAACAGGTCGACGTCGAGCGGCGAACGGAATCGATCGAGGCGACGCTCGAGTCGCTGGATCTGGATGAATTGGACGAGTAACCGTGGGCCGGTTTGTCGACGGGTGTCGCGGGCCGCGATCGGATCCGGTACATTTGACAAAGGTATTGTCGGTCCAAGGACGTGGAATCATCACACGGGTTGGCGTGACAAACTGATCGGCTGAACTCGATTCGCACGGACAGGATGCAACACAATGGTTTTCGGGTCGTCACCTCCAGCTACTCTCATCGCGTGGTCATCGAATTTACTTGCCGTCGAAGCAAGTGATTTGACCGTTCCGGCGCTCGTGGGCGCCTTGATTTTGATCGGCATCGCGCTGGTCGTCTTTTTTGTATTCGCCAGCTACTTCGGCATCTGGGTGCAATCCTGGTTGACCGGCGCCGGCGTGGGCATCGGCGACTTGATCGGCATGACATTTCGAAAGGTCAATGCACGGTCGATCGTCCGCAGCAAGATCATGGCCGTCCAAGCGGGCTTGGATGACCCGGCGATGACCAGCGAGGCATTGGAAGCACATTACCTGGCCGGCGGAAACGTGCAACAAGTCGTCCGTGCGGTGATCGCAGCCAAAAAGGCAAAGACGATTTCGTTGACGTTCCGCGAGGCCGCCGCCATCGATTTGGCCGGACGCGATGTCTTGGAATCTGTCAAAACCAGCGTGTATCCCAAAGTGATCGACTGCCCGCCGCGCGGTTCCGTCAAACCCTCGTTGGATGCCGTCGCCAAAGACGGAATCCAATTAAAAGTGCGTGCGCGAGTCACGGTCCGAGCCAACTTGCAGCAGTTGATCGGCGGTGCGACCGAAGAAACCATCATCGCACGTGTCGGCGAAGGGATTGTCAGTGCGATCGGCAGCGCGGACAGTCACGCCGCGGTGCTCGAAAACCCCGACGTGATCAGTAAAGCCGTGCTCGCCAAACGTCTTGATTCGCAAACCGCGTTTGAAATCGTTTCGATCGACATCGCGGACATCGATGTCGGGGCCAACATCGGCGCCCGGCTGATGGCGGACCAGGCCGAAGCCGACACGCAAGTCGCCCGGGCTCGCGCCGAAGGCAAACGTGCCGCGGCGGCGGCGGAAGAGAAAGAGATGGAAGCCAAGGTCGAAGAAAGCCGTGCCGCGCTGGTGATGGCCCAAGCGTCCGTCCCGGAGGCGATGAGCGAAGCGTTCCGAACCGGAAAGCTGCACATCCTGGATTACTACAAATTGCAAAACGTGAGCGCCGACACGGAGATGCGGAAATCGATCGCATCGACGGGCCAGTCACGCAATAGTTCCGACAGAAAGAACGCATGATCGATGCGTCCAATGCGACTCAGACCAACACCCGAGTGAAGCATGGCTGGTGATCTAGAAGACTTTCTCAAACGCGCCGCCGAACGCCGCGCCCAAAAGCAACAACAGGCCGGTGGTGGTGGTGCAGGCGGTGGCAGACCGGCAAGGCCGGCGCCGAAACCACGGCCCAAACCGGAGTACACCGAGGCCAGGCGGGAACGTCAAGTTCGCCAGCGCTACGAAGAACCGATCCCGGTGGCGGAACTCGTCGAACCGGTCAACCCGCTTGCCGAACAACAGCGCAAGTTGGCCGAGTCGAAGAAAAAAGCCGCCGAAGCACGCGAGAAGCTGGCGCAACAACAACGCGACATTCACGAGCCTCAGGAAGCCGATCGCGGAGTCATTTCCATCGCCGGCGGATCACCCGCGGAGCAATTGTTGGATCTGATCCAACGTCCCGGCGGGTTGCAGCAAGCGTTTCTGCTACGCGAAATTCTGGAACGCCCCGAAGACCGCTGGTAAGGCCGGCCGCTCCGTCCCTTTCAACGTAGGGCATGCTGTGCATGCCGGTCGTGCTCCGTCAACGCTACTGCGACACGAACTCGCGAACGCAGTACAACGCGGTGAGGGCACCGAGCACGATGCCGAGCATCAGGCCGCCGACAAAGCCCACGGGGAAAGGTTTGCGGCGTTCTCGCGGCATCGACGGATCGATCGGTTGATCCAACACCAGCGGAATCGATGAATCCGAGGGGACCATTCCGACTTTGGAACCCTGCGTGCCAGAGCTTTGGTTGCCGGAACCCTGGTTGCCGGAGCCCTGTAGGCCGGAACTGTACTGGCCCGAACCGATCACCGGTGGCCCATCGGCGGAGACCGTTGGCCCCCACTCCGGTCCGTCGTCCATTCCGATCGGCGGCGCCGTCCATGCCTGACGCTCGATCGGCCGATCGACTTCGAACGAGGTCGTGCACCAAACCTCCAACCGCTCGGCCACTTCGTTCGCGGTCGCGATGCGTCGCGACGGATCCTTTTCCATCATGTCGGCGATCGTATCCACGAAGTCCTCCGACAAATCCGGGGCAAATTTTCGCGGATGCCAGGGCGTCTGCTCGCAGTGTCGTTTGCATTTGCTTTTGGAATCGCCACCGGGAAAGGGCACCTTGCCCGTCACGGTGTAATACAGCGTACAACCGAGCGAGTAGAGATCGCTGGCCGGTCCGATGGCCCGGGGATTACGAATCTGTTCGGGGGACAGATAGTCTGCGGTCCCGACGATCTTTCCGGCGCGTGGATCGTCATCCAATCCCATGCTCCACGCGGCCAAGCCGATGTCAGAGACCTTGGCGTGGCCTTCGGGGGTCACGAGGATGTTTCCCGGTTTGACGTCGCGATGCACCAGCCCCAAGTCGTGAGCGTATTGAAGCCCCCGTGCGGCTTGCGAGATCACCAAAGCAGCGTGATTCATGCTGAGCGGGCCGCCGCGACGCACCAATTTCCGCAAGTCGGTTCCGGGGACATATTCGGTGACCAGGTAGTGCACACTGCCATCTCGACCGGCGTCGTAGGCGCGGACGACGAAGGGGCAGTCCAACCCGGCCTGCACTCGGATTTCACGGGTGAAGGAATCTCGCGAGAGGGCCGTCGACTTTTCCAACGGTAGCACTTTGACGGCACATTCGCGGCCCATCACTTTGTGCACGGCCTTGAAGACTTGCCCCATTCCTCCCTGGCCGATCCAGTCGGTGATCAGGTAAGGTCCCAACGTCAACTTGGTCCGTCCGGTGTGTAGTTGTTGCGCCTGGTAGGCGGTCAACAGTCCGCTTTTGACCAGGGTCGCGGCGATCAATGCATCGTCGTCCGCACCGACTTTATCGATGACTTTGGCCATCTGACGCTGGGACACCAAGCCGCTGCGGATGGCAGATTCTTTGAACACGCTGCCCATGTCTAACTCTCCAACTTCATTCCGCCGCCGCTTCGCACCAGCGCGACCCGTGGTAAGTCGCCGACGAGTTCTTCCAGGTGCATCAGGAACTCCGTATCTTCGCCTTCGGCAGGAATCGCAAGCCCCAGATAGACGAACGCGGCATCACGGCTGGTCGTTTGGATGGCGTGCGCCGCATTATCGCTGACGACGACTTTGGTTTGCCCGACGATTCGGGCTTCCCTGAGCAAACCTTCCAAGTGGGAGTTTACTTCATCGATCGCCGAATCGCTTTGCACGACCCGCAATAGTCGCAACTGCCGCCCCTGCCAGGTCGGGTGGGATAGCATCAGATGGGCCAACAACACCATCAATTCACCGTTGGCCCGTCCCCGCCACCAGACGTCGACGGTCCCGCTGGGCGCGACGTCTTCGCCTTGGGATTCATCGATCTGCCGCAGGACCACCACGCTGCGATCGAGGCCTTCGAGATTTCGCAGCAGACCGCCAAAGACGCGCATTCGATCAGCCGACAAGGGACATCCCATCAGGACCACGTTCGGTCGCAACCGTCCCAGCCCCTGGCACTGAACCAGCGCCTGAACCCCCGCGGTGTAATCACTGGCCACGACCACCGCGGGAAAGGCGGCCAACCGCCGTTCCTTGATCATCGCGTGCAAGATCGATTCCTGACTCGCTAGACGCTCGGATTGGTCATCCAGTCCACCGGGGATCACCTGCGCCAGTGCCAAAACCCCTGTCTCCCGCGACAACCAACTGCCGAACACGACCAGGTGCGGACGCGAGAATCCGCTGCCACTGAATGCCAGGATAAACGGTCGCCAGTTCTTGGGATGGTACAGACTGTCTTCCAGCTTCAACAGATTGCGACGGGTGCGTTCGAACAACAAGCCGCTGCCTAAATCGCCCCAATCGGCGTTCACATCCGCACGCGTCAGGTAGGAGTGCAAGGCGGCGACCAAACCGCTCGCCACGATCGCCCAGCGCCAATCGATCAACAACATCACCAGCCCACAGCCGATCGCGCCGGCGAGGGCAGTGACCCAGTTGCTGTAACGGAACTGGGGCCGGTAACTGGGGTTGTTGGTGATCGATTCGTAGAACGTCGCCAGGTTGAGAAGTCCGTAGGTCAGCAGGAACGCCATCGTGATCAGGGGTGCGATCGAATCGAGGTCCGCCGCCATGATGCCGGTTTGAGCGATCAGTGCCGTGACCAAGATCGCCCGCCGAGGCTCACCGTCGTCGCCGCTGACGCCCAGGGGTACCAGTTGCAGGAAGACACGGTCGCGGGCCAGCGATTGCAAGATCCGCGGGGCCCCCATCATGCTGCCCAGCGCCGAGGAAAGCGTCGCCGCAAAAACGCCCAACGTGATCAACAACGGAAACATCGCCACGTTGCTGACGACCATGTTGCTGCCGATCAAGTCTTCACGACTCGCGCTGCCGCCCAGACAAACCGCCATCGATGCATAAATCAACATCGTGACGACGACGGCTGAGAGCGTGCCGATCGGGATCGAACGCGCCGGATCACGAAGATCACCCGACATGTTCGCCCCCGCCATGATCCCGGTGACCGCGGGAAAGAACAACGCAAAGACGGTCCAGAATGACTCCGTCCCCTCGAACCCGGTGCCCCAATTGGACGCCAAATTCTGCATGTCGAAGTTCCCGGCCGCACCGCCGAAGAACGACAGCAGCGAAATCACCACGCTGGCCAAGATCACGAATTGAATCTTGATCGCCCAGCTGGCACCGACCCAAACACAAACGGTCACCATCAGATTGGTCAAAGACGCGACCAGGATCGGTGACGTTCCCTCGGGCAGCAACACCAGCATCGCTTCGGAAAAACCGATCACGTACATCGCCACCGAAAGCGCCTGGGCGGCAAAAAAGACCAAGCCGATCGCGCCGCCAAATTCCGGCCCCAGGCTGCGGCTGATCAGAAAGTACGCGCCTCCGCCTTCGACACGCGTGTTGGTGGCGATCGCTGAAAGCGACAAACTGGTCAAGGTGGTGATGGCGTTACTGGCCAAGACGATGACCAGGGCAGCAAAGACGCCGGCCTGTCCCACGACAAAGCCGAAACGCAAAAACATGATGACGCCCAGGATCGTCAGCACACAGGGTGTGAAGACGCCCCCGAAGGTCGAAAATGAATTCCCTTTCTCTCCACCCTTCACAGCGGACTCCGGATCGCTTGACGGAAACACACGACCGGTTCGAACCCAACCGGCCGGTCACCGCAGTGATTCTAGCGGCCGGGGACCGTTTGCGGGATCCCGCGACGCCCGCCCCATTCCAATCGCGGACGCCACGGCCTGTCGATTCAAGCCCGCACGCGTTAGCAAGGGGCCACGCGACGCCCCTCGCCCATGCGTACCTGGAATCACTGCGCTGATCTTCGAACCTCGATTCAATCGACAGGAAATCAAACGGGCGGATTGCAGTGCAACGCTGGAAGCGTCCGCCTGAAGACAGCCCCCATTACGCGACTAAAGTGAACCCACCGATGGCAGAGCGAACCCACGGATGAAAACCAGCTAACGATCCGTGGGTTCGCGCTGCCATCGGTGGGTTGGAAAAGAGGAGGGACCGGAGACGCTTGCGCCCTGACGCTGAAACCGTGCAAAACCAGACGTCTGGCATGCACAGCATGCCCTACGCGGCTGCGCTGATTTCGGAACTTCGATTCAATCGACAGGCCATCGCGCGGGGGGATTGCAGACATTCGGCATGCACAGCATGCCAGACGCGGCGAGGCACCCAATCAAACTCGATACCGCACTACCCGCGTGGGGTGAAATTGAACTGCTTGCTTTTGGAAAAGAATTCAAGCGGATTGTCGTAAACGACTTTGCGGACCAGGGATTCCGGCAGACCGCGACGTCGCATCTCGAAGATCAGATCCGGGACCGCAGTCGGTTTACTCGGCCCCCAATCGCCGGCCGAATTGACCAACAACCGCTCGCCGCCGGTCTGCTCGATCATGTCGACCGCTCGCTCGGGCGTGCATTTGGTGACCGGGTAAAGCGTCATTCCGCCCCAGAACCCGCGATCCAACACTTCGCCGATCGTATGCTCTTCGACGTGATCGACCAGAATCCGATCGCGCTGCAGGCGTTTGTCATCACACAGCATGTCCAGAATCATCCGCGTTCCCTGGTATTTGTCTTCCAGGTGCGGCGTGTGGATCAAAATCGATTGGCCGTGCTCGGCGGCCAGATCCAGATGCTCCAAGAAAATGGTGGCCTCGTTCTTGGTGTTCTTGTTCAGCCCGATCTCGCCGATCCCCAGCACATTGGGCTTGTCCAAAAACTCGGGAATCATCGCGATCACGTCGCGTGACAGTTGGACATTTTCGGCTTCTTTGGCGTTGATGCACAACCACGTGAAATGCTGGATACCGTATTGTGCCGCCCGAGCCGGCTCGGTTTCGGTCAACTGACGAAAGTAATCACGGAATCCGTCGACGCTGCCCCGGTCATATCCGGCCCAGAACGCCGGTTCACTCATCGCCACACA
>NZ_JBFHKV010000204.1:0-9724 GCF_041595215.1 Stieleria sp.
AGCGCGTGGGGATGCGCCTGAAGGCTGGACACCAACGTTGCTGGTGTGCAGGCTTTAGCCGCTCCGTCTTGCTGCTTCGCAGCGCGTGGGGATGCGCCTCAAGGCTGGACACCAACGTTGCTGGTGTGCAGGCTTGAGCCGCCCCGTCTTGCTGCTTCGCAGCGCGTGGGGATGCGCCTGAAGGCTGGACACCAACGTTGCTGGTGTGCAGGCTTTAGCCGCTCCGTCTTGCTGCTTCGCAGCGCGTGGGGATGCGCCTGAAGGCTGGACACCAACGAGTGCGGTTACAACGTGTATTGATAACCGAACACGGCGTTGAATCCCGCACCGTCCACTCCGCTGCCGAGCACGCGATAGTACTTGTCGGTGAGATTCTCCAGCGACAACGAGACCTGGTGCTGATTGGCTGTTCCGAAGGAGCGCCCCATGCGGACATTCAACGTCGCGTATCCGGGGGTGCCGCCGGCGATGAACCGAACATCGCTCAAGTTTGATTCGCTGTAGCGATCGGCGCGATCGACCATCCAGGTATAGACATCGACGTACGATCGGCGACACGGTTCGGTCAGTCGCAGTCCCAAGCTTCCTTGCATCGGCGGGATCCGCGAAATCGGATCATCGTTGCTCGTGATCGTGCCGTAGGTGTAGTAGAAGTTTCCATACAGGGCCAGGTTGCGGGTGAGCACGTATTCGCCGGCCAATTCGGTTCCATGGATGTACGCTTCTTGATTGGTCAGGAAACGTGATCCGCCGATCGTTTCGCGGTTGATGAAACTGTCGAAATCCGTCCAAAACTCGGTCAGTTGGAGTCGCAATCGGTCGTCATTGAACTTCAACCCGACTTCATACGTCTTGCTGTGTTCGGGTTCGACGTCCAGATTGCCGACCAGCGGCGTCGATTGGTTGTTTTGCAGGAACGTTTTGTTGGCCGTCAGATCGTCGATCGTCGGCGCCCGAAAGCCTTCGTAGTAGCCGCCGACCAGTCGAACTTCATCGGTCAACTTGTACCCCAATCCGACGCTCGCGATCCAGTCTTGATAAGACCGTTCAAAGTAGGTCGGGCCGATTGTGTCAAAGTTCGGCGTGGCCGAGACGTTGATGTTCTCATACCGCAGCGACGTCGTGGCATCGAGCCGATCGGTCAACGCCACGTGCCACGATGCGTAGACGCCAACCCGATCGGCTTCGGAGTCATTGGGATATTGCGGATCGGTGACCGACGGCGTCGCACCGGGCGAGTTCGGGTTGTTGATTTCCACGCGTTTGGCATCAATCGACTCGCTGTAGTAATCGGTCCCGTAGGTCAGCTTGCCGTAGTCGTGCATGTCTTTGACGAACGAAAGCGTCGTCCCCCATCCCCAATCATCGAACTCGCCGATTTCACGACGCGTTACGACGGCGGCCGGGTCGTTGCCGGAATAGCGATCGACGACGGATGCTTCTTTGGTTCGCATTCCCGAGAGCGTGACGGAATACAGGTCCGCGAGAACAGCATCCTCTGGCAGCAAGCCTTCCAAACGCCCGTACAACAAGTCGCGTTGCTGCGGATCGAAGACGGTCGGTCGCTGCGTCGGCACGCTTCCGTCGCTGGCCGGACCGAGCACAAACGGCAAGTAGCGATCGCTGCGTTTCAAGTCCTCTTGTTCGAAGTGCTGCATTGCGACGGTCAACAGGTGATTCTCCGTCAGCATACGTTGCAGTTTCAAGTCTCCGGCGTACTGTTGGTAGTCGGTGCCAGGTTGTCGCCCCAGGTCGCCACCGCGATCTAATTGACCGACGTCCAAGTACGATACGCCTCCGGTGAATCCCGTCGCCCCATACCAGCCGCTGAATCCGGTTCGCGTGTACGATGAGGCTTCGGCGGTGCTGTAGAATTGGCTGAAGTGGGGACTCGCATAGTCGCCGCGCAACGGATCGGCGCTGCGTGTGACGAAATTGATCACGCCGCCGATGGCATCGCTGCCCCAGAGTGCTGATTCGGCGCCCCGAATGACTTCGATGCGATCGATCGAGCCGGGGTCGATCGTTGCCGCGTACTGGTTCGGTCCCGGACGCAAAATGCTGGTGTTCATCCGGATGCCGTCGACCAAAATCAAGATCTGTTGCCCGGTCAGGCCACGGATGAACGGCGACAGTTGCCCGTTGCCGGTTTGTTGCAACATCACGCCGACTTCGTTCTGCAACGCTCGATAGACCGTCGATGCTTGTCGACGGTCGAGTTCGTCGCGGTCGACGATGGTTCCCAGGCGAGGCGTTTCGAACAGATCACTCTCGCCGCGGAAGACGCTATTGAGTCCGGTCGGGTTGCTCATCGTGCCGCCGAACAGCTGCTCGGTGAGCGAAGGGAACGAAGCATTCTGAGACGCAGCGCTCGGTTGCGGCGTCGGATCGATCGCGCCAGTTGTCGAATCCTGCCCGGAAAATGGCGTTTCGATGCCAGAGGTTTCGATGTCAGATTGCCCAACCGGCGGGGCCTGATCGGTCGCCGGCGGCCGCACCTCGATTTCTGGCAGCGTGGGTTCTTGGCCCGACAAACGCGTCTGCCACAGACCGATCCCGAGAGCGGGAACGAGCGCCAAGGCAACAATGATTTGGTGTTTCACGATGTAGTACATCCATCTCAGAACGAGAATGCTCCCGTGGCGACAATGCTAGGTCGGCATTTCCGTTCAAACTGATCCATAGGTTGTCATCGGCGTATTCGATTCAATCGCTTTCGGGGTGGCCGAGGGTGCCGTCAAAGTCAACGCGACGCGAACGATGCGGACCGGTTAGGCAGAACATGACGATGGAAAGTCCGCCGGCGCCGGTGGGAAATCCGCCAGCGGTGCCCGCGTTTGCGGTCAAACCGACACGTGCCGAGCCACAAAAACCGGCCGTTTCTGACCGGATTCGGCATCAAGACGCCCAGAAACGCACGTCGGATCCGGATTGGCATGTGATCTGCAAAAGGGAATTTGGATGCAGCAATCCCATGACGAACCCGACGACCGTATGGCCGACCCGCCGGCAGAGCACGGTCCCACCCCATCACCGAACGCGTCTCCGTTGATCATCGCCTCCCAAGATCTGTTTCGTGGCCGCGCCGAGATCTGGATCGAGCATGGCGAGTTGATGTACCGCCTTCGACGAACTTCGGCGGGAAAGTTATACTTGTGCAAATGAGTTTTCCCGTCCGCTCCACACTGATCTCCCTGTTCCTTCATGCGATCGGTGCTGCAGTGTTGTGCGTGGTTCCGATGGCGGCAACCGAGCGATTCAGGTCTGCGGGACAACAACAGGTCGTCGCGATCGAATTGAGCGTTGCCAGCCCGACTGCCCTCGATTTTCCTGCACAGATTCTTCCACTGCCGACGATCCAACCGCTCGCGGCCTGGGAACAGTCGCCTCCGGATCGATCAGAAGACACGGCGAAAGCTTCGCCGTTTGAAACCAGCAGGACCAGTCGGCTTCTCCCTCCCCCGGACTTCCCCGAGTTTCGTTCGCAAGCCGACGCGGCGTTTGAGCGTCAAGCCATCGAAGCGGCGACGTTGCCCACGATTGACACGGTGGTACCGGCACGTCCGCCCCGCCGATTGGTTCGAGACGTCGCGCCGCCGGCGATCGATGCGATTCCGATTCCCCAACCGGTCGGATTGTCACCCGAGACGCCTGTTGATTTCTCGTCCAATCCGCCGCCGCAGTACCCACTCGATGCGGCCCGCAACCGACTCGAAGGCACGGTGTTGTTGCGGTTGCGAGTGGACACCGATGGCAAAGTCACCGACGTCGAAATCATCGAATCAAGCGGCCACGGTTCGCTCGATCAAGCGGCCGTCGAGGCGGTGAGACGATGGAAAGGCCAACCGGCCCGACGCTTCGGCCGCGCGATCGCTTCGGAAGAGGTCTTGCCGGTGCGGTTCCGGTTGTGAGCATCCGGCACCGGTATCGACGTCCCACGTTGTCGTCGGTTTCTTGCTGCCTGTGCTCTGGCTCAATTCAATGTTGGGGTTGCGTCGGTTGAGCTGAAACGGGTCAGGCTGTAACTTGCGGAACGACGAAACGATTCTCTGGCCCACGGATAGCAACGCGAACCCACGGATTTTTTTTGCACCCTGTCATCCGTGGGTTCACGCTGCCATCGGTGGGCAATGTTTGTGAGTTCTGCTAGGCCTCAAACTCGCTTTTACAAAGCACTAGGGAGCGTGTCTCGGACCGGGTAGCCGACCTTCTAGCCCCGTGTTGATGGGGTTCTGAAAACCGAGTTGGTTTTGCTGTGCGGCGGCTGCCGAAACTTCACTTGCGTCAATCTCAAAGTTCGTCACTGCGGACCAGTTCAGCGCCCGCGTCTCGCATTTCTGCGAGGGCTCGTTCGCTGTCACCGGGTTGCATTTCGACGCCGCGACAGCCATTGACGACTAAAGTCACGCGAAAGCCTTCGCTGATCGCATCCAACACCGTGGCTCGAACGCAGTAATCGGTGGCCAATCCCATTGCGATCACGTGCTCAATGTCGTGACGACGCAAGTCGTCCGCCAGGCCAGTCGAATGCTGGTGTCCGTTGTCATAGAACGCGCTGTAACTATCAATCAGCCGTTGAGTTCCCTTGCGAACCACGTGATCAATCCGATCCTGATCCAACGCTGAGACAAACTCCGCACCGTGTGTGTGTTCGATACAGTGATCCGGCCAAGCAACTTGCGGAATTCCCTCCAGCAAGAACTGATCTCCGATGGCCAGTCCGGCGTGTTGGCTGGCGAAACTCTGGTGATCGGCGGGGTGCCAGTCCTGCGTCGCAACCACCCAAGAAAATTTGGGGATCAACGTGTTGGCCACTTCGATCACCTCCAATCCGCCCGGTACCTCCAGTGCTCCGCCTTGGACAAAATCATTCTGCAGATCAACCAGCAACAATGCCCTGTGATCTTTTGTGGTGGTGTCAGATTTCAAAGTTCACTCCCTGTTTGACCATCTCGCGATAACGTTTTTGATTGAATCGGTACAACCGTGCGGCTCGATGCGCCACATCGGTCTCCACCTCATCAAGCTCTTCAAGCACATCCATGCCCAGGATCTTTTTCCGGAAGTTTCGTTTGTCGAGTGAGCGGTCCAAAATGATCTCGTAAAGTCGCTGTAATTGCCTCAACGTAAACTTTCTCGGCAGCAGTTCAAAACCGATCGGTTCGTATCGCACCTTGTTTTGAAGCCGTTGGTAGGCGGCGTTCAAAATGCGGTCGTGGTCGAACGCGAGCCGTGGAACATCGTGCACGCCAAACCATGCCGCATCGCGGGCGTCCGTCGCCGCGACGACACGGTGATCCGAAAGCCTGACCAGTGCATAGTACGCAACTGTGACCACGCGTTCGCGCGGATCGCGATCCACATCACCGTACGTGTAAAGCTGTTCCAGAAAGACTTTTTCGAGCCCCGTTTCTTCTCTTAGCTCTCGTTTGGCGGCATCGTCCAGCGATTCGTCGACATGGACGAAACCACCCGGCAGTGCCCATTTTCCTCGATAAGGTTCCAATTCACGTCGAATCAGCAAGACCTTTAAGTCGGGTTCATCGAGTCCAAAGACGACGCAGTCCACGGTCAACGCGGGCCTTGGGAACTCGTACGTCGACGTCATGCCGCATCCCCCGCTTTGCTGCGTTGCCTGGATTCGAGCACCATTTCAGCCTTCAAGTCATGCAGGGCTTCTTCAAGTCCGACACGATAGCGGTGGGGATGGTCAAGCCGCAGAATCGTGCGATCGAATTGCTGTAACTGTGCGAGCGCACGGTTGCGAATCTCGTCCAGTGGGATCGATCGGCCGACAAAGTCGCCTCGCCGGATCATCGGCTTGAGCAAGTCTTCGAACGCAACCGTCGTGTCGAACTGACTTCGATGGGTGGGATCCTGGAAATCGACCGCGACGCAAGTTTCCGGCAACGGCTGAAGTTCGTTGTAAATCATGTCGGCGATTGCCATGCCATCGCTGCCCACGTAGCGACGCACTTGCTGGATCCCTGGCGTCGATGTCTTGATCAATTGTTCAGAGACTTTAATGCGCGGCTGCCATTGCTCGGATTCGTCTTTGATCGCGCCGAGTTTGTAGACGCCACCCAGGGCGGGCTGCTCGTAAGCGGTGACCAACTTGGTTCCGACGCCCCAGACCGTGATCGCAGCGCCTTGAAACTTTAGGCTTTGAATCAACCGTTCGTCCAAGTCATTGCTGGCGACAATCACCGCATCCGGGAATCCAGCCGCATTGAGAATCTTTCGAGCCTCGATGCTCAACCATGCCAAGTCCCCGGAATCCAGTCGGATCCCGACCATCCGATGGCCCGCATCGCGAAGCCGCTGCCCTACTTCGACCGCATGGCGAACCCCCTGTAGCGTGTCGTACGTGTCCACCAGAAACACGCAGTTGTTCGGCATCGCGTCGGCGTAGGCGGCAAAGGATTCCGGTTCGCTGTCGAATGACATCACCCAGCTGTGCGCGTGGGTCCCTTTGACCGGTATCCCGAACCGTTTGCCGGCCAACACATTCGATGTTGCGGCGCAACCGCCGATGTATGCCGCGCGACTGGCCGCCAGACCACCATCGATTCCCTGGGCCCGCCGCAACCCGAATTCAAGCACGGCGTCTCCTTGGGCTGCCATCACCACGCGAGATGCTTTGGTTGCGATCAGCGACTGGAAATTGATCATGTTCAGCATCGCCGTCTCGATCAACTGACATTGCAAGATCGGCCCGCAAACCCTCAGCAGCGGTTCGTGCGGAAAAACAACCGTGCCTTCCGGGATCGCATCCAGATCCAACGTCAGTTCGAGTTCGGCGAGGTACTGCAAGAAGTCCGCGTCGAAAAGGGGCCGACCGTCATTGCCGAGTATCGTTGCCAGGTACGCGATGTCTTCGGCTTCAAATCGAAACGAGCGCAAAAAATCCAGCACCGGTTCCAGACCGGCGGCAATCGCGTACCCGCCTTGAAACGGGCTTTTGCGGAAGAACAGATGAAACGCGGCGGACTGCTCCGCTTTACCGCATTTCCAATAGCCATAGGCCATCGTCAGTTCGTACAAGTCGGTCAGCAACGCCAGCGAATTCGATGATGCGTTCATTTTCCTTTGTCCTCTTAGTGTTAAGTATACACTAAGAGGGCAAGGAAGTCACGCTTTTTTGACGAATTCGGATTTCAGTGACATCGCCCCGATCCCATCGACCTTGCAATCGATGTCGTGATCGCCGTCGACGATCCGGATGTTCTTGACTTTGGTGCCACCCTTGACGACTCCGCCCCTGAATTTCAAGTCCTTGATGACGATCACGGAATCGCCGTTTTCAAGCACGTTTCCGTTGGCATCGCGTGTCGCGTCATTGTCTGCCGCGGCAGCCTCATCGGCCGGCGACCATTCATGGCCACAGGTAGGACAGACGAGCAGCGGCCCGTCTTCGTAGGTGTATTCGCCGTCGCATTGCGGGCAGTTGGGTAAATCGCTCATCTAGGGGTCACCGAGTCGTTCAATGAAATTGGAGCGACGATTATGCCGATTTGTGCCGGCTTGGGAAGACAAGCCCGCACGCGTGAACAAGGGGCAGGCGGCGCCCCTCGCTCACGCGGCGTGCCTTGTGTCACTGCGTAGACTTCGGAACATCGATTCAATCGACAGGCCGTCACGGCACCGGTGAAGTGGATGAAAACGAACGGAGACTCGTTTAAGGAATCAATCACGTCGAAGTGACTAGCGTGAATCTTTTCTCGAGAGCATCTTTGCGAGTTCCAGTAAGTCGCTGACAACGTAGTCGGGTTTGGGCACGTTCGGATACAGCGTCTTTCCGGGGCGTTTGACGAACGCGGTCTGCAAGCCAACGTTTTGGGCTCCCGCCAAATCCCACGCGTGTGCGGCAACCATCAGGACTTCTTCCGGCTCGACACCCAGATCGTCCAAGACCATCTGGTAGGTGGCTGGGTGCGGCTTGAACTTTTTGACGCTGTCGACGCTATAGCGGTTCTCAAAGAACTCTGTCAGTCCGGCGTTTTTGAATTGGGTTTCAACCCCGATGGACGATGAATTGGTCAAACTGACAATTTGAAAACCCTTGGCCTGGAGTGCCTTCAGTCCTTCCACGACGTCCGGGTGAGGCGGCAGAGCACGCAGCGGTGTGACGATGGATTGCTTCGCTTCGTCGACATCCAGCGTGATGCCCTGCGTTTCTGCAACCATCATCAATGCCGCCGTTCCGATTTCGCCGAAGCTGTGGTATTGGTCGCTGAGCGTTTCCACCAGCGAGTAGTGAAGCATCGTGGAGAACCAGAGCGGCAACAGGTCTTCGCGTCCGCCGAGTGCTTCTCCGACCGACGTCTTCAGCGGATCAAGACTGAGCAGCGTTTCATTGACGTCGAAGATGATGACTTTCGGTGCTGGCATAGCGTGTTTTGACGGTTCAGCGTGTTGGGCCGTTGGGTTGCCCTCTTGTGCACTGGCCGCAGCGATAAACAGTGCCGCGAAGAACGAGGTGAGTACAAGGGCAGTGGTGATGCGATTCATCGCGTCTTTCCTGTTGGGGCAAAACTTTTCAAAGGCCATCGACTTCGGGGACGGTTTTAGCTCGCCGGTTGAGCTTCCGCGCTCCACTCGTTTTTTGCGAAAGGCTTGTCCAGTGGCGTCTCGGCCACGTGGTTGGTGTAGTTGGACAGCACCTTGAACGCTGTTCCGACAATCACGTCAAAGACCGTTTGTTTGGTGTATCCAGCCGCCAACAACGCTTCGATCTCGCTGTCGTCGACCCAGCCACGCTTGACGTTGACCGTCTCGGCAAAGACGCGTAGGGCTTCCAGTTTCGGATCGGCAATCGGAGTGCCATCTCGAAGCGACTGGATCACATCGTCGGGCACGTTCAACCCTTGCATGATCGTCGTGTGCGCGGCCATGCAATAGGTGCAACCGTTCAGCCGATTGTTGGTCATTGCAATGATCTGTCGCTCGGTGTGGGACAGGTTGGTCTTGGTGTCGAAAATTTCCGCGACCGATCGGTAGGCCTCCAGAAGCGCCGGAGATTCCGCCATGACGGCGTGCAGATTGGGCACAAACCCGTATGTCTTTTTACTCTTTTCCAGAAGTGGCTTGCTTTCGCCGGCGGTTTCGATCGTGTGAATCGTGAAGTCTGCCATCGTGATTCCTCGTTTTGAGTTGACCATTCGTACCGTTTTGGAAGTCGTGATGTGTTGTGAATGGTTTCTCGGCTTTTCCGTCCGCCACCGCGAGCACGAAAATGGCAATCAACCGCTTCGCTTGGCGGACAATCCGCGGCAGAGACGGTCTGCGTACACACCTCTCATGCCTTATCACAGGAGCACGCTTTCCGGGACTGCGATCATTCCGATCGCATCTCGACTGGTTCTGCGTCCCACTGGGGTGCAGTTTCAATGCGAGAGGTAACCAATCACAGTGGACGTTGGGGCCGACCGTTGGCACGGTTTCCAGGATCATCGCCGGCGCGGTCGGGCCCGCGCGGCGGTCCGGAGTTCTTTAGTTGCTCTTCTTGTTCGTCATTCAGGATTGCGGCGAGACGCTTGTCGACGTCGGCTTGCAACGCAGTCAGTTGGCGCGTTTGTTTGTCGTTCAGGTTCAGCGAGTGCGCGATCGGTTCGGGTAAAACTTGGCCGGGTTGTGGCGGCGGGCCTTGAGGGCCACCGTCTTGCGGTAGTGGGTTGAGGGCTTGCTGGTTTTCGCGACCAAAGTTGCCGCCCTGTGGAGGCGG
>NZ_JBFHKV010000205.1:0-9719 GCF_041595215.1 Stieleria sp.
CGACGACGCAAGCTGGAAGCTTACGCCACTTGTCGCTACATCGTGGATTGCTTGGAGTCCATCTTTTCACGCAGTTCTTTGCAGGCGTCGGAGGGATTGCTGCACAGGGAGCAACTGGTGCTGCCGTCTTCGTTGGTCTTGTTGGCCAATCCGCCGCAGGAACCGCTGATCGATCGCCGACCGAAAACGACTCCGATCGCCATCGCGAACAGCAGAATGGAAAACACGCCGAAGGTCAGGATGGCGATCGGTACCAATGCCGCCAACCAACTGGTGGTTTCCGCCGCATCGGGCGTCGCTTCGGCGTACTGAGCCAAAATTCCGGTGCCCACCATTTGATACTCCTTCGCCCCGCTGCGCGAGACGAGCAAGGCATGAAGGTCATTTTGCGTCGCGATCGCCAAGGCAGGTTCCGGTCCCAGCACATTCAGGGCGGTCGCCCAGCCATCGGCCTCCATGCAGCTCTTGGCGATGACGGTCACCGATGCGAGGTCGTGTTCCACGGGGGAACCGGTCCGCGGATCAATGGTGTGCGAATACCGTTTACCGTCGACGACGTACACGTTGCGGTAATCTCCCGAAGTCGCCATCGCGTTGCCGGCCGGTTCATTCTGCAACATCGGATGGGCGATCATCACGGTATCTTTGGCGGCATCAGGCAATTGGATTCCGACCTTCCAGGCGCCGCCGGGCTTGTCCCCGCTGGTCCGCACCTCGCCACCGATTTCGACAAACACGTCCCCCGCGCCTAACTCGGCCAATTTGTCGACCACGCGATCGACACCGTGCCCTTTGGCGATCGACGAGAGATCGATCTGCAACTCGGGAATCAGCTTTCGCACGCTGGGGGGATCGGTTCGAACTTCCAGCTTCTTGTAGCCGACCGTCGCCATCAGTTCTTTGATCGTGTCCGGGTCGGGAACCGCCGACGAACGTTCCGTGGGACCAAAGTTCCATGCATTGACCAACGGCGCAACCGTGATGTCAAACGCGCCGTCCGTCTTCTCGGCGATCGATTGAGCCGCCGCGACGACTTGGGCGAATTCGATGCTGACGTCAAACCAGTCGGTGCTCGTCGACTGATTGAATTTGCTGATCTCCGACGATTTCAAATAGGTCGACATCTGGTCGTTGACGCGTCTCAGTTCGGCATCGATGGCGAACCGCAGCGTCTGGTCGTCCAGCGCCTCCGCACCGGCGACTTTGACCATGTACGACGTGCCCATCGTCTTGCCGCGGTACTCGCGAATCGTTCGCGGAGCCGATTCGTCCTGGGCGCTCGCCTGGGACGTGCTGAAACCTGTCAGGGGAAACAAAAGAAACGCGACCAGCAGCAATGCTCGTCGCGTTTGTTGGATCATCATGGTTATTACCGATCGTTGGGGAATGGACCGTGCCGACTCCATCGTCTCAATCGAGATCAGCCGCCGAAGTCATCGTAGGCGATATTTTCCGGTTCGACACCCAAATCGTCCAGCATGCGGAACACGGCCTGGTTCATCATCGGCGGTCCACAGATGTAGTACTCGATGTCTTCGGGAGCCGGATGCTTGCTCAGGTAGTTGTCCAGCAGCACCTGGTGGATGAACCCTTGATAGCCGTCCCAATTGTCTTCGGGCAAGGGATCGGAGAGAGCGATGTTGAACTTGAAATTCGGGAAGTCCTTTTCGATGTCGCGGAAGTGATCGATGTAAAACAATTCACGCAGACTTCGGCCGCCGTACCAGTAGCTGACCTTGCGATTTGTCTTTTGCCGTTTGAACAGTTCAAAGATGTGACTCCGCAGCGGAGCCATCCCGGCACCACCGCCGATGTAGACCATCTCGGCGTCGGTGTCCTTGATGAAGAATTCTCCGTAGGGACCGCTGATGGTGGCTTTGTCACCGGGTTTCAGACTGAAGATCCAGCTACTCATTTTCCCCGGCGGCAGTTCCGGATTTCTCGGCGGCGGGGTGGCGACGCGAACGTTCAGCATGATGATGCCTTTTTCGCCCGGATAGTTCGCCATCGAGTAGGCACGAATGACCGGCTCATCGACCTTCGACACGAATCGCCAGATGTCGTACTTGTCCCAGTCTTCGTGGTACTCTTCTTCGATATCGAAGTCTTTGTAGTTGACGACGTGGGGCGGGCATTCGATTTGAATGTAACCACCGGCCTTGAAATTGACGTCTTCGCCTTCGGGCAGTTCCAGCACGAACTCTTTGATGAACGTCGCCACGTTGTGGTTGCTACGGACCGTGCAATCCCACTTCTTGGTGTCGAACGCTTCGGCGGGAACTTCGACGTTCATGTCCTGTTTGACGGCCACTTGGCAGGAGAGACGTTCGCCTTCGCGAGCCGCTTTCTTGGAGATGTGGTCTTTCTCGGTCGCCAGGATTTCGCCGCCGCCCTCGTGAACCTTGACCTTGCACTGGGCACAGGTTCCGCCGCCGCCGCAGGCGCTGGAGACGAACACGCCGGCATCGGCGAGGGCGCCCAACAGCTTTCCGCCGGCGGGAACCTCGATCTCTTTTTGGTCATTGATCATGATCTTTACGGGGCCTGACGCAACAAGCTGCGCTTTCGCGCCTAAGATCAAGACCACCAACGCCACCACGACCAGGGTGAACATTGCGATGCCAAGGATTACGGTGCCCATATCGGATCGATTTGATTTGAGGTTTCTGAGTATCGTCTGGTCAAAGTTGCTTTCGCTGAACGGACAACAGCCGCGTTAGAGCTGGATTCCGCTAAACGACATGAATGCGAGCGCCATCAGCCCGACGGTGATGAACGTGATTCCTAAACCGCGAAGCGGCGGCGGGACATCACTGTATTTCATCTTTTCTCGAATACCGGCCAGCGCCGCGATGGCGAGCGCCCAACCGATCCCGCAGCCCAAGCCGTAGGTGCACGACTCGGCAAACGAGTAGTTGCGTTCTTGCATGAACAGCGACGCACCCAAGATGGCACAGTTCACCGTGATCAGCGGCAGGAAGATCCCCAGCGTGTTGTAAAGCGCGGGGAAAAACTTGTCCAAGAACATTTCCAGGATTTGAACCATGGCGGCGATCACGCCGATGTAACTGATGAACCCGAGGAAGGTCAGGTCAACGGTCGCGAAGTAACCGGGCGAAACAGGAAGGAATCCCTCCGCCCACGTCAAAGCCCCTTTCTTGAGGAACCAGGCGTAGATGAACTGGTTGGCCGGCACCGTGATCGCTTCGATCACGATCACGGCGATGCCGAGCCCGATCGCCGTTTTGACGTTCTTGCTGATCGCAAGGAACGTGCACATCCCGAGGAAAAACGCCAACGCGAGGTTTTCGACGAAGACGGCTTTCAGCAGGATGCTGAGATGGGTTTCGATGATTTCTGACATGGTTCTATCCTCAGGACTCTTCGATTTGTTCCGGTTTGTATGCTCGGATCAACCAAATCAGGAAGCCGATCAAGAAAAAAGCACTCGGTGGCAACAGCATCAAGTTGTTGGGGTTGTACCAGCCGCCGTTGCGGTCCAGTGGCAGGATGACGTAGCCCATCAAGGTTCCGCTGCCGAACAGTTCGCGGAAGAACGCGACGAACAACAACACCAGGCCATAGCCGAGTCCGTTGCCGATCCCGTCCCAGAAGCTCAGCCAAGGGCCGTTCTTCATCGCAAATCCTTCGGCGCGACCCATCACAATACAGTTGGTGATGATCAAGCCGACGAACACCGAAAGCTGCTTGCTGATGTCGAAGAAGTAAGCTTTCAGGAATTGGTCGACGACGATCACCAGCGACGCGATCACGGTCATCTGGACGATGATCCGGATGCTGCTGGGGATGTAGGAGCGGATCGCACTGACGGCCAGGTTGCTGAACGCCGTCACGGCGATCACGGCAACGGCCATCACGATCGATGTTTCCATCTTGGTCGTCACCGCCAACGCACTACAGATCCCGAGGATTTGCAAGGCGATCGGGTTGTTGTCGACCAGCGGATCGACGATCACAGATTTTGTAGTTCTTTCAGCCATCTCTCAGGACCCCGATGTCTTCGACTTGCCGTTTTTCAGTTGTGACAAGAATGGTCCGTATCCATCCTCGCTGGCCCAGTAACGCAACAGATTCGTCACGCCCCGGCTGGTAATGGTCGCTCCGGACAATCCATCGACCGCGTAAGGGTTTCCCGGAGGCGCGGTGCCTTTGTAGACCAAGGCGGCCGGCTGCCCGTTTTCGTCGTACAGCTTTTGGTCTTCCCATTGAGCCTTCCACGCCGGGTTGTCGACTTCGCCACCCAATCCGGGCGTCTCGGCGTGTTCGTAAAACGTCAACCCTTGGATCGTTTCCAGGTCGCCCTTGAGTGCCAGGTATCCGTACAGCGTCGACCACAGGCCCTTGCCGTAGACCGGCAACACGACTTGTTGAAAGCCATCGGTTCCGGGCTTGGTGACGAAGTAAACTTTCGCCACCTTCTCGCGGCGACTGACACCTGGATCGTACGGCACTTCGCCGATCTCGGTGCTCGTGTCGACCTTGTCCGCCGCTTCGCGCGGGTCGTAATCGGCGGGATCCATGTCCTTGACGATCTGGCCGGTTTCCAAATCGACCAGCTCTTCGCTGACCCAGGCGTACAGCTCTTCGATCTGCGCCTTGGAAAGCTCACTGGCGGGTTTACCGTATTCGCCGATCGACAGCCCAGCGGCATCCAGAATGTTCTTCTGGCGATCGAGCATCTTATTTTCTTCCTGCTTGCCCTTGAGTCCGACAGCGGCAACGCTGACGACCAGCGAGCAGACGACGCACAGGATGGTCGCCGTCAGCAGGGTGTTAACAGTTGAATCACGTTGTGACATAGCGTGCCATCCTCCGGCGAACGTTTGCGGAAACAACGAAGTAATCGATCAGCGGCGCGAACACGTTGCCGAACAAAATGGCCAACATGATGCCTTCGGGGAACGCCGGGTTGATGCATCGAATCAAGACGGTCATGAAACCGATCAGCGCGCCGTAGATCCACTTGCCCTTCTCCGTCATCGAAGCACTGACAGGGTCGGTGGCCATGAACACCAGTCCGAACGCCAGACCGCCGACGACGAAGTGCCAGTAGAACGGGACGCTCATCATCGGGTTGCTACCCGTGGTGACACCGTTGAGCAACAACGACGTCGCGGCGACACCGCCCAGCACACCGGCCATGATCTTCCAGGAACCGATCCCGGTCCCGATCAGAATCGCCGCACCGATCAAGCACATCAACACACTCGTCTCGCCCACGCATCCCTGAACCGTTCCCAAGAACGCACTGGTCCACGTGATCGGCTCCGTCCAGGTCACCGGATCGGCCGCACCGAGTGAATAGTTGACTGATTCAAGCGAGGCCAGGGCCGCGTTGGTTTCGCCGCCCGGATCGGGCGTCGCGACGGCCATCTGCCCCAGCGCGGTCGCACCGCTGAAACCGTCGACCGCCGTCCAAACTTTGTCGCCGCTGATCTGGCCGGCGTGTGCAAAGTACAGGAACGCTCGACTGGTCAGGGCCACGTTCAAGAAGTTTCGTCCGGTTCCCCCGAACACCTCCTTGGCCACGATCACGCCGAACGCGATCCCGACGGCCACTTGCCATAATGGAATCGAAGCCGGCAGGGTGAGCGGAAACAGCAACCCGGTGACGAGGAAGCCTTCGTTGATCTCGTGCCCGCGAAGGACACTGAAGACCATTTCGATGTGACCGCCGACGAACATGCAAACGAAGTAGATCGGGATGAAAAAGATCGCCCCGAGCATCATGCAGTCGGCGATACTGCCCGGGTCATTGGTGAAACCCATGGCGTTGTGAATCGTGTAATGCCAATCACCGACATACTTCTCGCCGGCCTCTGCGGCACGCTGAATGGTGGTGTTCGCCTGATAGCCGACGTTCCACATTCCAAACAGCGTCGCTGGCACGAGAGCCATCACAACGGTGATCATCATTCGCTTCAGATCGATATTGTCACGCACGTGCGTTTGCCCGTGAGTGATTTCGCCCGGCGTGTACAGAAACGTGTCAATCGATTCGTACACCGGATACGCGATCTGCAGCGGTCCGCCCTTGTCAAACAGCGGATGGACTTTGTCCAGAGCAGCGCGGAGTGCTTTCATTGGTCAGTCTTGCCCAATAACGGTTTTTTCTGAGTAAATGGAACGGCTCGGCAGCTCCCCGCCGCGTCCGCTAGGTGTCTGTGAACGGTTCGGATCAGCCTTCGCGCTCGATCGTGGTCAGATTCTCGCGAAGCAACGAGCCATATTCATATTTTCCGGGACAGACGAAGGTGCATAACGCCAAGTCTTCTTCTTCCAGCTCCAGAGCGCCTAATTGCTGCGCCTGGTCGGTGTCGCGGACGATCAACGCGCGAAGCAATTGCGTCGGCAAGATATCCAGCGGCATCACTTTCTCGTAAGTCCCCAAGGGAACCATCGCCCGCTCGCTGCCGCCGGTGCTGGTCGTGAAGGCAAACTTCTGGTTCGGCAACATCGTCGACGCGAACACGCGGGTCGTGCTGAACTTGTCAAAGCCCGGTTTCTGCCAACCGAGAAACTCTCGCTCGTCACCTTCCTGGATCACCGAGATCTGGGTGTGGTAGCGTCCCAAGAAGTTGTGCGGGGCACTGGCGGTGCGTCCGCAAAGTACCGATCCGGAAATCTGGCGGACCTTGATGCTGGCATCGTACTCGCCGTCGACCAACTGGCTGATGTCGGCTCCGATGCGGGTTTCCAACAGACGCGGTTTGCCGATCACCGGACCGGCGAGCGAAATCACTCGTCGCACGTCCAACTTGCCGGTCGTCAGCAGGGCGCCGATCGCCATCACGTCCTGATAACCCAAGTACCAAACTTTCTTGGTCGGACCGACCGGATCAAGCTGGTGGATATGGGTTCCGACCAATCCGGCCGGGTGGGGGCCGCCGAACTCGGTGACCGTGACGCCATCGACCGCGCCGCCCGGGATCGCCGATCCGGGAGCCTTGCAGACGTGAACGGTGCCGTCGGTCAGCTTCGTGATCGCGGTGAGCCCCAGAATGAATTGATCCTTGCGGTCGGCCATCGCCGTGGCCGGGCAAGCCGCGAGCGGATTGGTGTCGATCGCCTGCACGAAGATGGAACTCGGTTTCGTGCCCGGGGCAGGAACCTTGCCAAACGGACGCGTCCGCAAGGCCGTCCACAGCCCGCTGGTGGTCAGCAACTCCGTCAAGGCCGCCGCATCCATCGCGTTAACGTCGCCGACGTCAAAAATGACGCTGTCCGATTCGCCCGGCGAAGGATCGACGTCGATGACCACGGCCTCAAACTTCCGCTTTTCACCGCGAATCACGTCCGCAACCGTTCCCGCTGCCGGCGACGTGTACGTCACGCCTTCGGTTTTCTTGTCGGTGAACAACGGCTGACCCAATTTCACCTTGTCGCCCGGGGCCACCAACATCGTGGGCTTCATGCCGATGTAATCGTCCCCGACCAACGCCACTTGCGTGACCGGCTTGGCGACTTCGATGTGCTGAGCGGGCGTGCCGAGGATCGGAAGATCCAATCCTTCTTTGATCGTGATCATAGGCTTCGAAAAACGGTTGAACGCTGGACTGAACGCGGGGACGAAAACAAACGCGGGGACGGAATCAGGCGCCGGAGGATCAAGCAGACACGGGGCACTTTGTGATTTTTTTCACAAGCGAGCAGCGAGCAAATGCCCACGTCGGTGGGCAAACGAAAACGGCAAGTTCCTTGGCCAGGGAATATTACATAGCTGACCATAACTCGCAACGGTACACCGATCCGCAGACCGGACACGGACGCTCGCAAAACCCTTAGGGCCAACGGAACGCCTGTGCGAGCGGCTAGCGAAGCTGTCACCCGCACGGCAGGAAAGGTCTAGCGAGAAATCGCCCAAGCGTATTCACTATCTGTCCGACAAGGAAAATTCCTTTTCGTTTCTGTGACTCAAACGGTTGGCGCGAATCCTCATTTCCTACCGATTTTCGTTGCGAAACAACTCGACACCCCCTCCCCACATCGGTGCCACGTCAACGGCCCGCTGAGTCCCTTCGAAGTCTCTCCATTACCCTGCAAGCGTTTTTCGTGACCAACTCCACTTTGGCTGATCGCCGCACCGATATTCGAAACGTTGTCATCATCGCCCACGTTGACCACGGAAAAACCACGCTCGTTGATTGTTTGCTGCGGCAAAGCGGTCAATTCCGCGACGCGGAACTCAAGGGCGATTGCATCCTGGATTCAAATGACTTGGAGCGAGAACGGGGGATCACGATTCTCTCGAAAAACATTGCGATTCCCTACCGCGACGTGAAGATCAATCTGATCGACACGCCGGGGCACGCGGATTTTGGCGGTGAAGTCGAACGGGTGATGACGATGGCCGACGGCTGTCTGGTGTTGGTCGACGCGGCCGAAGGCCCGATGCCCCAGACGCGGTATGTCTTGGAAAAAGCACTGGCGGCGGGGGTCAAACCGATCATCGTGGTCAACAAGATCGACCGCCCCGATGCGCGATCGCACGAGGCGCTCGACGAAGCACTCGAATTGTTGGCCGATCTCGGTGGTGAGCACCAACTTGATTCGGTCGCCTATGTCTACGCCAGCGCCAGAGAGGGATTTGCGACCACCGACCCCGATCAGCCCAACAACGACATGCGGCCGCTGCTGGATCTGTTGGTCGATCATTTGCCGGGGCCGGAAATCGACGCCGAAGCACCGCTGCGGATGTTGGTGACGACGCTTGATTGGAGCGAGTACGTCGGACGGATCGCCGTTGGCCGAATTCAATCGGGCCAGATTCGCGCCGGGCAGACGATTGACCTGCACCAGAAAGGAGGGCCGGTCAAACAGAAGATTGCGGGGCTGTACGTGTTCAATAATCTCGGACGGGCGAAAACCGAAGTGGCCAGTGCCGGGGATATCGTGGCAATCGAAGGCTTCGACAACGTCGAAATCGGGGACACGGTTTGCGCAGTCGACGCAAATAACCCGTTCGATCGGCCGGCCGTCGATGAACCCACCCTCGAAATGGTGTTCGCCGTCAACTCGTCTCCGATGGCGGGCCGGGAAGGCAAATACGTCACCACGCGTCAGATCAAGGCTCGGCTGGAAAAAGAACTCGAACGCAACGTCGCCCTCCGCGTCGAATTGATCCCCGGGACCGAGTCCTATGCGGTCAAGGGACGTGGCGTGCTCCATTTGGCGATCTTGATCGAAACGATGCGGCGCGAAGGATTCGAACTGAGCGTCGGAAAACCACGCGTCATCAATCGCGACATCGATGGCAAACCCCACGAACCGTTCGAGTCGCTGCGGGTCGAGGTGCCGACCGACGCGATGGGCCCCGTGATGGAACTGGTCGGACTGCGCCGTGGGACGCTGGAGGAAATGAAACAACGCGGCGATTACAGCTTGCTCCGATTCACGATCCCCTCACGCGGTCTGATCGGATTGCGAACCCGGCTGCTCAACGCGACGCGTGGCACCGCACAGATTCACCACCGCTTCGATAGCTATCGCCCCGTCGAACCCGAAGTCCCCCGCCGCGCCAACGGCGTTTTGATCTCGATGGTTTCGGGGAAAACGATGCCCTTCGCACTGTTCGCCCTACAGGACCGCAGTGACCTGTTCGTCGGTCCCGGCGTGGAAACGTACGAAGGCATGATCGTGGGCGAAAACGCACGCGACAACGACATGAACGTGAATCCCTGTCGCGAAAAAAAGCTGAC
>NZ_JBFHKV010000206.1:0-9690 GCF_041595215.1 Stieleria sp.
AAAACGCGCGTCGACGATCCCGGAGGTGATCGCAGCAATCTCGCTGCGACCCCGTCGGGGTCGGCGTCACTGCTTACGCCGTGCCCCCGGATGCGCTATCGCGATCCGGGGCTACTGGCTGTGATCCCTGCAGGATCGCGGATCGTGAGCGAAGCCCACGAATGTGAGAGGTTCTTTAAAGTTCCGTCACTTGTACAATCGACGTCCCGTGCAGCGAAACGGGCGGCTGAAGCCTGCACACCAGCGCGTGGGCGCCTAACCTTCAACCACAACGTCATCGCGGGTGGACGGATCTGGGATCGCGATCGTGGCGACGCAACCGGCCAAGCCGCCGGAGAGCCGAATGGTGGCGTCATGCAATTGGGCGACTCGGTAGGCTCGACACAGCCCCAATCCCAACCCGCGGCCGGCCTCGCGACCGCTGTAAAACGGGTCAAAGGCATGCTTGGACGCTTCGACGCTCAGCCCCGGTCCGCTGTCGGCGACGTGGATCAACCACTGGGGATCCCGCGATGGGTCATCCACCCGCTCCATCGACAACACGACCGTGCCGCCGCTGCCGATCGCCTCGATCGAATTTCGCAGTAAGATTCGAATCGCTTCCAAAATCATCGACCGATCCACTGACACCATCGCCGGCTCCGGCAACGTTTCAGCTAACAACCGGATGTCGAATTCCGCAGCGATCGCGGCAAACTCCTCGCCAGCCGCCTCGACCAGCGCGTTCAAATCGACACGCTCCCGATCGACCTCCGGCGGGTTGGCGAAAAACATCAACCCGGCAATCATCTCATGGGCGCGATAGACCTGTTGGATGATCTGCTGAAGCGATTGCTGACGCTGTGGATCGGCTTCCTCACGCGCGAGCTGTTGTGCCCGGGCGGAAATGTTTGCCAGCGGATTGTTGATTTCATGGCTCAATCCATAAGCCAACTGCTTCGCGGCGGCCAACTTCCGTTTCTCTGCCAGGGCGGACAGGCTGGACTGAGTCACCAACTCCCGCTCCCGAGCCCGCGCCAATTGCTGCAGCAAACGGCTGCCTTCGATTTTACGTTTCGGCTCGGCGACACAGTCCCAAATCACCGCCGGCAGGTGCTCGAGCCGGTCCGAATCGATCGCCGGTCCTAAAACCTGCAACCACTCCGCCGCTCCGGCAATCCAATCGTTCGGCTCGGTCGTTCGGCTGCGGGCCAACAAACGGGACCAACGATGCTGGTGCGCATTGGTGATCTCCGGCGCCGCAAGCATCCACTCGCCGTCGGCGAATTCAGCGGGTGCCGCACCGATGAACCACTCCGCCAATTCCGTCGCGGACACAAATTCATCACCCGGCCAGCTCAACAGGGCATACAGCAAGAACGGCGGGTCTTCGAGAAACGCCGAGGTCACCCGGCGAACGGCCAGCGGATTCACGTCCCCCCAGCCGGCGGTGGATGACGAGATCGCCGTCGAGATCGCGACCATGGCGGTATCCGATAGCGGCAACCACCAGCGTTTGTCCTCGCGCGAGATGGGCGGCAGAACGCCCCACCAGCCGAGCTCTAACACCGAGCCCGGAAACGGGAATTCATTCGACTGGTCGCGGAGACTCGTCACCGCATTCATCTAATTCGGGACTTTGCGTTCCATTTCCAGCAGATCGCAAGATCGCAACACCAAGTCGTCGATCGCAAACGGCTTCTGCATGAAATCGTTCGCACCGGCGGCACGCAGCGCGTCGACCTTGTTGTGCTCCACCATCCCGGAAATGCAAAGAATCTTGACCATGTCCAAAGCCGGATCGCTGCGGACCCGCTGGCAGACTTCTTTGCCGTTGATGTCGGGCAACATCACATCCAACACGACCAGATCGGGTCGAAATTCCTTCACGCCCATACCGGCGTCAAAGCCGTTGTTGGCCGTGCGGATATCGAATCGCCCGTCGCGTTCAAAGCCGTCTTTCATCAATTCGACCAGATCCTGGTCGTCATCGACGATCAACAACTTCTTCTTGCCGCTCTCCAGCGCGTCTGTCGGTATCCCGTTGTCCTTCATGAACAGGTAGAGCTGTTCACGTGGAATACGTCGAAATTTGCTTCCCGGCACCCGGAAGCCCTTCAGCGAACCATTGTCAAAGCAACGAATGATCGTCTGCTGGCTGACTTTGCAGATTTTAGCCGCTTCGCCTGTCGTAAAGACCGTCTTCGTGGTCATCGCAGAAACCATCCTCCCTGCAGGACGAGCCGTTTCCCAACCTGTGCGTTTGTCGCGAGTGAGCCTTCGTCGAAGCCTCACCCTGTTCCATGTCTTTCCGTGCTAGCATTCGCCAACACTCTTGTGCCGGTCACCAAACCAGCACGACAGGCTTCTTTTAGCAAAACCCCCACGCTTCCGCACAAGAGCATTTCAGTGCCAATTTGCGTCAAAAACGTAAGTAACAGCAAACTCCGAAACCCTCAAGCTTGCCGATCTTGCCCGACCAACGAATCTTACCGAATCCACAGGATAGGTCAAGATAGGTTACCAGCGAACTTTGAGCGGCCAGCGATCAGTGCGGTCGATCGGAGAACGATCACATCACCTTGATGACGGGGCTTCGAGATAGGCCAGCAACAACGCGATATCCGCCGGGGTGATCCCGCTAATTCGCTGTGCTTGGTCGAGCGAAACGGGCCGAATGTGACTGAGCTTCTCCTTGGCTTCGTTACGCATCGCGGTAATCGCGGCATAATCGAATCCGCCGGGGATTTTCTTTTTCAGCATCCGCTGCTGGCGGGCAACTTCGTCGCGTTGCCGGCTGACGTAGCCTTCGTATTTGATGTCGTAAACGACTTGCTGCGCGGCCTGGTCGCCGATGGTTGCAAGCTGGGGAATGAACTCGCACATCTTCGCCCAATCGACTTCGGGGCGGCGCAGGTAGACGTCGCCTTTGACGTCGCCCTTGGGCGTGCTGATCCGCACCGACCCGAGCAACTCGATCGCCCGATCGATGTCGGCCAGTTTCGTCGCAAACTTTTCGCGACGTTGGGCATCGATCAAACCCAACGAGTCGGCATCGGGCGTCAATCGGCGATCGGCGTTGTCTTGCCGCAGCAGCAGTCGATACTCCGCACGGCTGGTAAACATTCGATAGGGTTCGTCCGTGCCGCTGGTGACCAGATCGTCAACCAGCACGCCGATGTAAGCTTGATCCCGGGTCGGAACCCACGTCGATTTTCCGGCGACTTGACGCGCCGCATTGAGACCGGCGATCAATCCTTGGCCGGCCGCCTCTTCGTATCCGGTCGTGCCGTTGATTTGGCCTGCGAGATACAGCCCCGAGACCCGCTTGGATTCCAAGTGTGGCCAGAGCTGCGTGGGCGGACAATAGTCATACTCCACGGCGTATCCGTAACGCATGATGGTCGCCCGTTCCAGGCCGGGAATCAGCCGGAACATCCCGTCCTGGACATCACGTGGCAGACTGGTCGAGATGTCGTTGACGTAGACCTCTTCGGTGTGATGGCCTTCCGGTTCGAGGAACAACTGGTGGCTGTCTTTGTCGGCAAAGCGAACGACTTTGTCTTCGATCGAAGGACAATACCGTGGACCGCGCGTGTTGATTTGTCCGCTGTACATCGGCGCGCGGTGAAGGTTGGCGCGAATCAGATCGTGCACCGCATCATTGGTCATCGCGATGTGACAGGGCACCTGATCGATGGACAAGGAATCATTGAGGAACGAAAACGGTTGGGGCTGGTCATCACCGGGCTGTTCGTCCAGGCTGGCATAGTCGATCGTGCGTCGATTCAATCGGGCCGGTGTGCCCGTCTTGAAGCGATCGATTTGAAATCCCAATCGATTCAGCGCGCCGCTGATCCCCGTCGTCGTTCCCTCTCCGGCGCGGCCGCCGGCGGTTTTGGATTCGCCGGTATGCATGATCGCTGACAAGAACGTGCCCGTGGTCAGCACCACCACCGCCGCGCGATACTCCGCCTGACCTCGCACGCGGACCCCGACGATCCGCTCGCCCTCGGCGGTGCTCTCGGTCAACAGATCTTCGACCGTTTCTTGACGCAGATCCAAGTCGCTCTGCAATTCGATCGCGTGTTTGATGTATTGCTGATACGCCTTTTTGTCGGCCTGCGCGCGAGGGCTGTGCATCGCCGGCCCCTTGCGGCAATTCAGCAGTCGAAACTGGATGCCGGTCGCGTCAATCGCGTGCCCCATCAATCCGCCGAGCGCATCGACTTCGCGGACGATCTGGCCTTTGGCGACGCCACCGATCGCCGGATTGCAGGACATCTGCCCGACGGTATCCAAATTGGTCGTCAGCAGCGCCGTCCGCGCGCCCAAGCGAGCCGCTGCGGCAGCCGCCTCGGTCCCGGCATGCCCTGCCCCGATCACCACCACATCATATTGATACTGAATCATGAACTCTTACTCATTTGCCTTGGCTCGATCAGCCTGACCCGTCACTCTGCCCTGCCCCGTCACTCTGCCCTGGCGCCCGCGCGGGACCCCGCGGGCCTCGGCGAAACGATCGATGCAGCACTTTTTCCTGCTTCCCCATCAAGATTGGCCCTTCATTTTGCCGAACCGGAAGATGAGGTACACCCGTTTCTTTCGACTCCGGCATATCCGATGGGCGTTTTCCGCCAATTCGTCCGGGCGATCAGTCATCGCCCCCCGTTCATCCCGGCGACATCCCGCCGTAGGCCGGCGGCCCACCGCAGGACGGCGTTACGCATGTTGGAATGCGATCGCGTCACACTGTCGATCTCGCTGTGGACCCTGTTTGCCATCTTTGCCGTTCCGGCGGTCGCGGTCGACCCGGACGCTATTGTCCTCACATCTCGGGTTTTTGATATCCCATTTCAGATGGAACGGGACAGCGGAGCGACGATGGTGCGGCTCTACGTCTCCTCCGACCGCGGACAAACCTGGGCCAAGGCCGCCGAGCAGCCCCTGCCGATTCAACAATTCCACTTCGAAGCGACCGCCGATGGGGACTACTGGTTCACCCATGCGACCGATTTGGACGCGCCCCCCCAGCCGACGGAATCACTGACTCCGGAACGCAAGATCTTCATCGACACGACCGGGCCGGCGATCGATCTTCAAGCCGGCGCCGACGTCGACGGTACCCTTTCGGCGCAATTAAAACTGACCGATCCGCATCAAGTCGCCACGCTCCGTGTGCTGTACGCGACCGATGTCGGACGCCAGTGGGTCACGGTCCCCAACGCGTCGATGGATCAGGAAGGCCGCTTTTCGATTCGCCCCGCCGACGATTGGCAACAGATGTCCGTCCACGTCACGGCCACCGACTCGATCAGCAACGCGTCGGTCCAAGCGAAAACGTTCCGCCGTCCCCGCGTGGCGGCCACCAAACTGCCGCGGATGGCTGCGTCACCGAACCAGCTGCGTATCCAAACCGTCGCCGGCCCCAGCGATCCGCCCAGCTTTCGACTCGGCCCAACGGCCGACAACCACCAACCACCGTCGTCGTCTGCCCAGACCTCTCCGCATTCGCCCACGCGCGGCGCCGCCTTGCAATCGCCGGGCTCCGGTCCGCTGCGATCGACCGGCAACGCGAGCACGTCTGTCCGCGGCACGGCACCCGCCGCCGCCCCGACCACGGGACGTTCGCTGCAATCCTTCGGTTCGGCGTTCGGCGCCAGCACCCAACCGGTGACCAAACCGATCGAGCCCACACCGACGGGCACAGCGGCAACACCGGCAGCCAACTCGCCGGCGGCCAAACCATCCGGCAATCCGTCGCGTCCGATGACGTTGCCCGCGTCGGGACTGACCGCCAAACTGACGCCCGAAGGCATCGAGGTGTTGCCGGCACCGCAGCCCGAACCAGCCCCCGCCGAAGCGCCGAAAGCAACCGCGGCGGCGCCCGAGGCATTGCCGACACCCGCACCAACGCCGGAAACGACAGACGCGCCGACGCTGAACCTGGCCCCACCGAAATCGCCCGGCGATCCGATCACCGAGTCGATCCCGCTGCCAAACGCGGAGGCGGACGACGAAGCCGCCTCCCAGCGATCGCGGACACTCGAAGAAGCCTTGCGGCCGATCACCCCACGATCCCAAACGACGCCGAACCAGCAATCACCCCGGCCCGCCGCGGAACAGATTCCGACACCGGCACCGAGCAGCACGCCGGACGATCAACGGCGTTACCGGGCCGAGCGTGCCGAACAACTCAGCCGCGAGCAACAACAACGCTACGATCGAGCTCAACTGGCCCGCACCGTTCCGTTTCGCTGGAGCGACTCCAATCGCTTTAGTCTGGAATACGAACTCGAAGCCGTCGGCGCGTCGGGGGTCGAAGCGGTCGAGTTGTACGGCAGTCTGGATGCCGGGCGGACGTGGAAACGATGGGGCGCCGACCCGGACCGGACCAGTCCCTTTGACATCGAAACCAAGGGCGAAGGCGTCTTCGCGTTTCGAATCGTGGTGCTCGGCAACAACGGTTTGGCCAGCCCACGCCCGTTGCCCGGCGATCAACCCGACATCGCGGTGATCGTGGACCAGACGTTGCCCAAGATCAAAATCACTTCGGCGCGCTACGGCGAAGGGGATCGCACCGGGTCGTTGATCATTCGCTATGAATGCAGTGATGAAAACCTAATGGACCGCCCCGTCGCGATCGCGTTCAGTGATTCGATCGACGGGCCGTGGACGACCATCGCCGCGGGGCTTCGCAACGACGGACTCTACGTCTGGCCGGCCGATCCGAAATTGCCACACGAGATCTATCTGCGTGTCGATGCGACCGATCAGGCTGGCAACACGGGCAGCTACTTGCTGGACCAACCGATCGCCACCGGCGGACTCGCCCCGCGGGCCCGCATCCTCGGCTTCCGGTCACGTTAGGGCTCCGTCCAGATCTGAATTTGGGCTACGGTTGTGAAGCGAAAATGGGGTCAGGCGGTAACTTGCAGAGCAAAGAAGTTACCACTGAGCCCACGGAGGGCAGCGCGAACCCACGGATCCCTGGCTGCGTCACATCCGTGGGTTCGCGCTGCCATCCGTGGGTATGATTTTCGATTGCGGGAATGCTGCGTTTAGATTTGAATTTGGGTTGGAACCGTAGTGGCGCGTGCTTCCCGCATGCCCGTGCCGTGAAATTTGGATGCCTGCCCGGCGATTGAATCGGAACAATGCACGAGAGGTTAAACTACGGCTCTGCCCTGCCCTGCCCCGGAGCCCGTGATGCGTTACCTGTTGTTGATCCTGGCGTTGCTTCCCGTCGCGGCCCAAGCCGCACGACCGAACATCATCTTGGTGATGGCCGACGATCAAGGCTGGGGCGAAACCGGTTACAACCAGCACCCGCGGCTTCAGACACCGAACCTGGACGCGATGAGCCAATCCGGGCTGCGGTTCGATCGGTTCTATGCCGGTGCGCCGGTTTGCTCGCCGACCCGCGCCGCCGTGTTGACCGGACGGTCGTGTTACCGAGTCGGCGTTCCCGAACACGGCTACGCGTTGCGTCACCAAGAGATCACGTTGCCGCAAGTGCTGTCCGATGCGGGCTACCAGACCGCCCACTTCGGCAAATGGCACTTGAACGGATTGCGTGGTCCCGGCGCGCCGATCCTGCGGGGCGACAAATTTCATCCGGGCACGTTCGGCTTTGACCATTGGTTGTCGGTGACTAACTTCTTCGACCGCGATCCCTTGCTCAGCCGCGGAGGAGAGTTTGAAGATTACCGGGGCGATTCGTCGGACGTGATCATGGAGCAAGCGCTCAAGCACATCGAACGCCAATCCGCATCCGACCAACCGTTCTTTACTGTCATCTGGTACGGCACGCCCCACTCTCCCTGCAAAGCGTCGGCCGAAGACAACACAGCGTTTTCGGATTTAGACGAAACATCGATGCATCACTACGGTGAACTGGTCGCGCTGGATCGCAGCATCGGCGCGCTGCGTGCTGGATTGCGCACGCTGGGAATCGAAAAGCAAACCCTGTTTTGGTACTGCAGCGACAACGGCGGGTTACCCAAGATCACGCCGCCGACGACCGGCGGTCTGCGTGGAAACAAAGGCACGATTTTCGAAGGCGGCTTGCGGGTGCCGGGCATCATCGAATGGCCCGGCACCGTCACACCACGACAAACCGATTATCCGGCCAGCGTGATGGACATGATGCCCACGATTCTTGAACTCGCCGGCGCCGACCATCCCGCTCCCGAGCGTCCGCGGGACGGCATCAGTTTGACGCCGCTGTTTGGCGGACCGTCAGACGCGCATCGCCATCGCCCCGAACCGATTTTCTTTCGCTACAAATCCGCCGCGGCGGTGGTCGACGGCGACTGGAAACTGCTGACCCAAGATTTCAAGAAGGATTCGTTTGAACTCTACAATCTTGTCGACGATGTGGCGGAATCCACGAACGTCGCCGAACAACATCCCCAGCGTTTCCAAACGCTTCGCCGGCAACTTCGCAACTGGCTCGAATCCACCGACGCCAGCGAAGCGGGCAAGGATTACCCCGAAGGCCGCGTCGCGGCGGACCATCCCCAACCCATGTTCTGGGTCGACCGCCCCGACTACCAACCCCACCTGGAAAACTGGAAAGACCGCTGGGAATACAAAACCTGGCTAGACCGACGCCGCAAGACGAAGCGGTGAATTGGCTAACGTGGTGGCAAAACGATGGGGGCAAAACGATCGTGGTGACTGGACTCAACACTGAAGTGTCGTGAGGTGAACGTCGTGGTGTTTTAGATTGATCCACTGCAGACAAGGCAGTTTGGTATGAAGCAGCAGTCGCCTTAGTTGCCTTTCCATCTCCGGTGCTCCGCTTGTCAGCGACGTAATTGACATCGCGGTTTGGTCATCGATCAAGAAAATATCGTGCATCCCGATCTGACAACGTTCATCGAATATCGGTACACGCCTTAAGGCCCCCCGGGAACTTCGGAGTAAAGACACGAGTGCTTCGCGGTAAAGTGATGCACTCAAGAACGCCCCCCAATCCGTCAACAAATCTTCAAAGACATTCCGCAGTCGAACACTAGCTTCGTTGACGGCCCGCCACCTCTGGGCATGAACATTAAACCGGTGTCGAGCCTCAGAATCCAGGTTGGTCGAGACAAATCGTTTTTGAACCCGAGGGGTTCGTAAGTTCACCAGGAGACCATGCTTCATGCCCGACAAGAGCAAGTAGTTAATCGCTTGGGCTTCGTGAGCCGGCGTGAGGCACTCGACCGTTTTTGCTTCAACCATTATCGCGTTAGCGAGAAGCAAATCCATAAAATACGATTTGCGAAAGCCTTTGTGTGACACAGTGATTTCTACTTCCCGCCTTGCAGGCAGCACACCCGCACGTTCACACCGTCGTCGAATGGCATTCTTGAACGGTGTTTCTTCAAGTAGACGACTGAACTCATTATGAGTGGAGAAGATAATTCCCATGATCCGGTGAGCGAGTTTTTGAAACTCGTCGCGATCCAGAACCCGGATCTGTGAGTCCACTTCAATGGGCATCAATCCACCTCGTTTCTAGGAGAGGCACCTGGCAAAACAATGGGGGCAAAACGATAACACGCAGCAAGCCAATCGAACACCCCCCGCCCCATCGTCTTGCCCCCATCGTCTTGCCCCCATCGTCTTGCCCCCATCGTCTTGCCCCCATCGTCTTGCCCCCATCGTCTTGCCCCCATCGTCTTGCCCCCATCGTCTTGCCCCCATCGTCTTGCCCCCATC
>NZ_JBFHKV010000207.1:0-9662 GCF_041595215.1 Stieleria sp.
ATGCGTTTTTTGCTGGTCGATGGCAGCAAGATCGACGGCACGTTGTCCGCCGCCGAGGAGTCGGGGAGGCTGCGGATCAACAGCACACGGTTCGCCCAGCCGATCGAAATCTCGACCGGAAATCTGTTGGAGGCTCGTCGCGAACCCTTGAACTCTGGCAGTGTTGCAGGTAATGGTCTTGATACTTCCACCAACACATTTGCATTTCTGTTGAGCGACGGCAGCCGATTCGTGGGCAACGTCGTCTCCTGGTTAGACGGTGTGATCACGCTTGAAACCGCAGACCTGGGGCGGGTTTCGTTTGCCGCCCAACGCGTGGTCCGCATTGTCGACCAGTCGAGCATGCCGCATCAGATTCTGGCGTTGTCCGACGCTCGCTATCGCTTTCGTCGAGAAACGGGGTGGAGCTTTACCGAACAGGGCATGGCATGCACGGTCCCGGAATCGACGGCGGTCGCAGGCATCGATCTGCCGGATCGATTTCGCATTCGATTCGAAGTAGCTTGCGAGGGAACGGCCGATTTTGAATTGTCGCTCGGTGATCGATCGCCGGGCGGGGCAGGGCAGGGCAGTGCGCGGGTGGATCGGCGGGGCGGGTCGATTTCACGTTTGCCGACCGAGCGTTTTGTCAGCCGAGTGGAGTGGTTCGGTGAAAGTGTCTCGTTGGTCCGCAGCAATGCGAGTGTTTCCGATGCCGGCGTGTTTGACGTGGCGGATTCGCCGGGACGGTTGGAGCTGGATTTGTATTGTGACCAGGTGACCGGGCGGCTGCTGGCTTACCGCGACGGCGTGCTGCAAGCGGACGTCTCCCTCGTCGATGAGGAGCCCGTCGTGCGGCGCGAGTTGACGTTGATCAACCGCGGGGATCCGGTGCAGCTGACGAGTTTCAAATTGTTCCATTGGGATGGCCAGGCGCCGCCGTCACAGTTCTTGCCCGATCGCTTCACCCTGTTTCGCGACGGATCGATCGTTGATCAAGTCGCCGAGGAATGGGATGCGGATCGATTTCGTGTCGACGGCACGTGGCACGCCATAGACGATCTTGCGCGGATGGAGTTTGCCGTGGCGGCGCACGTTACATCGGCGTGTGATGTGAGTCTGTCTGGTGGGAGTCGAGTGCGCGGGCAGGTGGAAGGCCGAGATCCCGATGGTGCAATCCTTGTGCGTGATGGGACGGGAACCGTTTTACCCGTCGCACCGTCGCGGGTCACGCGTTGGGTGGGCCGATCGGAGGACGTGACAACGCCGCCCGTCGATGCGTCTCAATTTCAAGCGGACGGCGTGTCGTTGTGGGGACGTTTGCTGGACGGTCGCGACGTTGGAGCGACGTTCGGCTGGCGATGCTTGTCCGGCGAGAATGACGTCGGAATCTCGGCGACCGATGGCGTGACGATTCGGTTCGCGTCGACGTCGGATTCGGATGCAAAGTCCGTGCCCGAACCCGGCATGCTGGAACTGCGTTGCGGCGATCGCTTGCCCGGTCAATTGATTTCGATTCAGCCCAACGGTGTCTGTTTTCAAAGCGATTGGTGTGGCGAGGTACTGGTGGCGTTGGGCGAGGTCCGTCGCATTCGAACGGGACCGGCGGTCGCGGCGGGCGAGACCGATGCGCCTTGGTTGACGCGTCTGCCGCGACGGATGGCGGATTCGCCGCCGACACACTTGCTGGTTTCGCCCAACGGTGACGTGTTGCGAGGGCGATTGTTGTCGATGGACGAAGACACCGCTCGCATCGAAATCCGCGGTCGGACGCGGCTGATCAATCGCTCAAGTGTGGCGGAGGTGATTTGGCTCGGGCCGTCGGTTGAAGCATCGGCAGCGTGTCGCTACGTCATCACAACCCGTGACGGTGCGCGGTTGGGGCTGCAGACGGCCGGATTTGACGGCCGCGAATTGTCGGGTACGCAAACCGAATTGGGGAACTGTCGCGTCCCCGCGGCGGCGCTGGAAAGTCTTCGGTTCGGAACCAGAGACGCGTCGCCGGGCGAGACGTGGGATCTGGTGCCGGTGAAGGAACCGAAGACGTTTGAGTGAAGACAGCCTCTGCCGCTTGATCCGCAGTCTGATTCGCAGCCAGATCCTCAGCCTGCGGGGTCTTTCAGGTTGTTTTCATCGAACCCTTTTTGGCGCAGCAGGCAGGCGTCGCAGTGGCCACAGGGTTTTCCACCCGGGCCGGGATCGTAACAGGACAGGGTCATCGAATAGTCGACGCCCAGGCGGAGGCCCGTTTGAATGATTTCGCCTTTGGTCAGATGGATCAGCGGGGTGTGGACCGTCAGCTTTCGCCCGCTGGTGCCGCTCTGGGTCGCCAGGTTGGCCATCGTTTCAAACGCGGCGATGTACTCCGGGCGGCAATCGGGATAGCCGCTGTAGTCGAGCGAGTTGACGCCGATGAACAGATCGACCGAGCCGATGGTTTCGGCAAAGGCCAATGCCAGTGACAGGAACACGGTGTTGCGTGCCGGCACGTAGGTGACGGGGATTTCCACGCCGATCTGTTCGACGGAGTCTGATTTGGGAACCACGATCGACTGATCGGTCAGCGCCGATCCGCCGAATTGGGACAGATTGATTTCGACGACTCGGTGCGACGCGACGTCGAATTGCCGGGCCAACGCGGCGGCTCGTTCGAGTTCGTATTCGTGTCGTTGGCCGTAGCGAAAGCTGATCGTATGGATGGCAAAGTTTGCTTCGCGTGCGATCGCCAGACAGGTCGCACTGTCGAGTCCACCGGAGAGCAAGACGACGGCGGGGGGGCGGTTTTCGGTCACTGCTTTTTCCATAGCTTGCGTCCGATCGAGGGATGGTAGTTGGTCCAGTTTTCGTTGTTGGTCAAATCCGATTCGATCAGACTGGTAAAGGAAGTGATTTTGGCGTCCAGGTTGTCGATGTGATGCAACGCGATCGCTTCCAAGGTGGCCGGCAAACGGGGGCTGCCGAACTCGAGTTGGCCATGGTGGGACACGATCAGGTGCTCCAGTTGCAACCGCAAGTCGTTGGGGAAATCTTCGTCGGCGTCTTCTTCAAACGCCGCGATCGCGTCGCCGAGCATCTGCACGCCGATGACGATGTGCCCGACCAGTTGGCCGCGGTCGGTGTAGCTGAGTTCGCCGCTGGCGGAGATCTCTTCGATCTTACCCAGGTCATGCAGGAACGCGCCAAACATCAACAGCTCGGTATCCACGCCGGGATAGCGAGGTCCGAGAAACTGGCAGACTTCCATCAGGTCGACGGTGTGCCGCAGCAGCCCGCCGGGGTAGGCGTGGTGGTTGGACACGGCGGCGGTGCCCAGACGAAGTTTAGAGATGAAGGATTCGTCGGACAGGAACGCCTTTCCCAAACCACGCAGGTAGACGTTGTGCAGGTTCTCGATCATGTCTCGCAAGGTCGCCAGGGCCTGGTCGGCGGCGCCGGCGTCGAACTGATCAAAATCGCTGGGATCGACTTCGGTCTCGGCCAGATCGTCGATGGCGGTCAAGATGACTTGCAACGCACCCTGGTGTACTTGAGTGCGGCCGATGCAATGGACATAGCCGCCGCGACGGATTTTTTCGTAATCCGAGTCATCGGCGTTCCACATCATGGCGACGATCGTCCCGCTGCGGTCGGCCAGTTTGAGCAGCAGGTACTTGCCGCCCTGCCGGTTGACGCGGATTTGCTTGTCGGCCAAGCGGAAGGATTGGTCCAGAGATTGGCCGTCGGTCAGTTCGGTGACAAGCGTACGAGGCACGGCAGATTCCCTTTGGCGGGGCGTAAAATGATGAGTCGATGCAAAGGATGCGTGTGATGGCCGCCGATGGCAAGGTGTGGAGGCGTGGGATCCCCTGCGACGCGACCGGCAAAGGGACGAATTCTCGCAAACCGCTTCGTTTATGGCGGTGGACTGTTATACTGGCAGCATGTCGACTCAGATCTCATCCACCGGCAAAACCCGATCCTCGGTCAACTTGGTTCGGTCCTCGCACTCGTGGACCGAAGCCGAAAGTGCGGCCGGTTTTGTGTTGCGTTATCTGTCGCCGATGCGAAAGCAGTTGACCACCGTGATGGGGTCGACCGAAGAAGCGGATCAGGCGTTGCGGATTCTATTGACGCACCTGGTTTCGGCGGGATTCGGCGAGCATCGTAAGGGGCGGCTGCGAGACTTTTTGGCGCGGGCGGTGAAATCCTGTGCCAAGGCGCGGTTGGTCGAACAGGGCGGCGCCGAATCGGACCAGGAAAAATCGCCCTCGGTGACACTCGATTCCAAGCAGTGGCTCGTGTTGTGGCGAAATTGTCTGCTCGAGCGGGCGTGGCGAGCGTTGGAACGGATGCAGCACCAAGATGCCAGCCGGCCGCTGTACAGCGTCTTGTGGGCCAGCACGATTCATCCCAAGGCCAGCTTGGAAGAGATCGCCGTCGAAGTCGAAAAGGCGTGCTCGGTCAAGCTGGATCAAGTTCAGTTGCAGCAATTGAAATTGGAAGCCAAAGCGGCCTTCGCACAGTTGTTGGCCGACGAAGTGGTCGAAACGCTGGAAAACCCCGACAAAGCAGCGGTCAAGAAGGAAATCCAGTCGCTCGGAATCGGTAGCGCGTTCAGCGGATTGACGGTTTAACGGTAGTGATTGGAACCGGGGCCGTCGTGTGTCATAATGGTGGCGTGTCCGCTGTTGTGGCCCGCCCGCAATCTCGGACGCACCGGCCGGTCTTGATCGCCATTCGGGTTGCCCCATGCACTGCCGCATTGCGCCCGCCGGCCGGTCCCCCCCTCCCCCTACCACCCGCTTTTTCCGGCAACGATCCCTGTGACCCACTGAAGTCTTGAGCCGACCGGGGCTCGGCGCGAACCGCACCCATGGGGCGGACGCGTCGCCTGAGTTCCGGTCGGTCGTCAACGGGCAGTGCGTTCGGTGTCGTTATCGTTTTGGAGAAACAAACGCGATGTCCATTTTCATGCGTTTCCCGTTCCGCCTCGTCCTTGCCGCAATCAGTGTGGCAATCCTTGTCGACGTCGGCTCCGTGAAGGCTCAGGAACGCACCGCGGTGGACGAGGAGGGGCGGATCGTCAACTTTCAGCGTGACATCGTTCCGATCCTGCGGGCCAGATGTCTGGAGTGTCACAACGAAGAGGAAGCGAAGGGGGACTTTCGTGTCGATGACGCCGAGACGTTCTTGTCGTACGTCGAACCGGAGGATGCCGAGTCGAGCACCGTGTTGGCGGACTACATGCTTTCGGACGATCCCGACATGCTGATGCCGCCCCCATCCAAAGGCGGCCCGATGTCGCCGCACGAGTTGTCGTTGGTGCGGGTTTGGATCGACGAAGGTGCCGACTGGCCCGAGGACGTCGCGATCGTCCCCATCTCGTCTCAGCCGGAACAAGCGGTTGCCGAGCCGGTCGCCGAAGCACCCAAGTCGCTCGTGGATCGGGTCTGGGCGTTCCAGGGTTTTTTGCATCCCGCCACCGTCCATTTCCCGATCGCGCTGTTGCTGTTCGGCGCGCTGTTCGTCGTTTTAGGATGGAAGTGGCCGAGTCTGGGGCAACAGATCCCCTTGGCCTGTTTGCTGTTGGGTTCCTTGATGGCGATCGCTTCGACGGCGATGGGATGGTCGTTCGCGATCGAGAAAGGCTACGGGTCTTGGACCAAGGTCGACATGGATAGCGAAGTGTTCTGGCATCGCTGGAGCGGGGTGATCGTAGCCGTCACGTCCGCCGTGCTGGCGCTGGTCGCGCTGCGAGCGTTGGCGACGAAAAATGATTCGCTCGAACGGACTTGGAAGATCGGCCTGTTGGTCGTCGCGGGAATGGTCGGCGCGGTCGGACACCAGGGTGGCGAGATGACCTATGGCAAGGATTTCTATCCCAAGGCGTTCCGGATTTTGATGGGCACCGAAGGCGAACCGGCTGAGGAACAGCTCGCGGAGGAACCCGCGGCATCGGCTGACGATGAGATCATCGCCGCGTCGGTCACCCCCGTACCGTCCAACTGACGCGGGGCGTCACGCGTGTTTGAGCCGACTCTCACCGGCTCAATCGGCATGGTAATTGCCACACGAGGTCAACGCTTGTGAACCGGCTGTTCTGACGCCGGGAAAAAGGATTGCAAGCGAACGCTGCACGGAGGGTGGCCTGACAAGAAAGAAACAACAGTGAGAGTGCGAATCGTGGGCGTTATCAATCAAGCGGAAGGCCAGTTCAACAGTGCAGTAGACGAAATGGATCCGCCGGTGGTGGGGGCTCTGCCCGAGTCGACGGCGCCGCTCAGGTCTCGCCGCCAAGCCTTGCGGCCAAACCGTTCCAGCGGGTCTGCGACCGCGATTCTGGCACTCGAAGCGTCACACCAGTTGCGACTGGCCATCCGAGGTGTCATCGCCGTGTTGTGTGTGGCGGCGGTGTTCCTGTTTCTTTTCTTTCCAGAGTTTTCCGGATACGCAACGCTGTCGTTGCCGATGTTGGTGGTCGCGTTTATGGGGCTGCGTTTTTTCGGCAGGACGGCTCGTCTGATGGGGGCTGTCGGCGGTCGATTTTCGCGCAGACGGCGTGGACGTTTGGCGACCGCAGTGGTCAGTTCTGTGTCAAGTTTTGTGCTGAAAGGATTCATCGGATTCTTGTTGGCGAGCGCTGCCGTGATCGGATCCACCTATGAACTTCCCTATGTCGGTTTTGTTGCGGTGGTGTTGCTGTTGGCAGCCGTCTTGTCGAACTATCCGGGCCGCGGATTGTTTCCCGGGATGAGGTATGAAGAGCGTCGCGAGCGGTTGCGGCGCCAATCGCAGGAAGCTTTGGCGTGTGCGTCGTTCGACGCGCTCGTGGCGCCGCGGGAATCGTTTCGTCGCGTCGACGGCAATCACCTCTGCGTCTCCCCAGTCAGCATGGATTTTAAGGATTCAGCTCTGGACCCGAGTGATGGCATCGACATCGAGTATGACGAGGTAGAAATCGAAGAAGACGATTTCTTCTGCGACGGCTACAGCGATGGCTACAGCGACGGCTACCGCGACGCACCACCACAGTTGCACGTGATCGGCGAATGATCGGTGGCGGGGTGTCATTTAGCCCGTATTTCTTCGTCGGGTGATTTCTGGTGATCGGCGGATCGCGTATTCTGTGTGAGGGACGTTCCGGGCACGAATCACGCAATCATGGACACGGGAAAACGAGTGGCGAAAAGCGAAAAGAAGAAAAAACCGGGTTCCAAAACCGCCTCACGCAAAGCACTGATCGATCGTCCGCTGCCGGAGGATCGTTTTCTCAACCGCGAACTCAGCTGGCTGGCATTCAATCAACGCGTTCTGGCCCAGGCGGCCGACGGCAGCTTGCCGATTCTCGAACGCGCCAAGTTTCTGGCCATCACCAGTTCCAACCTGGACGAATTCATGATGGTCCGCGTCGGCGGGCTCAAGATCTTGCACCAACGCAACCCGACGCAGCGGGATCCGGCAGGCTTGGTGGCGGTCGAGCAACTGCAGGCAGTCGCCAAAAAGGGGCATGAGATCGTCTCACGGCAGTACCAATTACTTCGCCAGGAGGTGCAGCCGAAATTGGAGTCGGCCGGCATCGCTCAGATCGATTTGACGCAAGCCAGCGAGGCCGAGCATGGCTCGGCGACCGCCCGATTTTGGCGAGATGTCTTTCCCGTGCTTTCTCCCCAAGCGGTTTCCTCGGACAGCTTTCCGCTGCTGCAAGGCCTGGGGTTGCACCTGTTCATCCGTTTGAAACGGGATCCCGACACCCGGCTCGGCAAGGCGAGCGACGGTCCGGAGTCGGGCGAAGCAGAGGGCTCTGCCGAAACGTCGGAATACGCGTTGATTCCGATGGGGCGGTCGCTGCAACGCGTGTTGCCGATCTCGGGCGACAAACGGCACGGGTATGTCTTGTTGGAGAGTTTGGCGGCGCACTTTGTCGACGAATTTTTTCCGGGCCGCGAAGTGCTCGAGTGCGTCCCCTTTCGGCTGACCCGCAACGCCGACATCGAGTTTCGCGAAGACGCCGCGAGCGATCTGCTGGGCGGGATGGAAGAGATCTTGGAGAACCGGCGCTACGCCAGACCGGTTCGTCTGGAATACGGAGCGTCGGCCAGCGAGGAGGCGGTCGAGTTCTTGCAGAAGGTTCACCACTTGCACCCCGAAGACCTGTACGCGATCGACGGCCCGATCGATCTGAGCTTTCTGTTCACGCTGCACGGGGAAGAGGGTTTCGATCACCTCCGCGATGAAGTCTGGCCGGCCAAGCCACATCCGCGGATCGATCCGGAAGAGTCGATGTTCACGACGATCGCGGCGGGCGATGTGTTGATGGTCCATCCCTACGATCGATTCGATTCCGTCGTGCGGTTGATCGAGGAGGCTGCAGCGGATCCGGATGTGTTGGCGATCAAACAGGTGTTGTATCGAACCAGCAAAAACAGCCCGGTCGTTGCGGCGTTGGAACGCGCGGCCGAACGCGGCAAGTACGTCACCGCGATCGTGGAATTGAAAGCCCGCTTCGATGAGGCGCGCAACATCGAATGGGCAAAGGAAATGGAACGCGCCGGCGTCCAGGTCATTTATGGAATTCACGGGCTCAAGACGCATGCCAAGGTGTGCATTATCGTTCGGCGTGAACCGCAAGGCATCGTCCGCTACATGCACTTCGGCACCGGCAATTACAACGAGGCCACGGCGAAGCTGTACAGTGACATTTCATTGCTGACGTGTGACGAGGTGTTGGGCCACGACGCGACGAACTTTTTTAATGCGATCACCGGCGCCAGCCAGCCCAGGGCGCTGGAAGAGTTGGCCGCCGCACCGACCACGATGCGACGCCGCTTTCTGGATTTGATCGAAGAGGAAACGCAGCGCAGTCTGCAGGGCGGCCGCGGGCAAATCACCGCCAAACTCAACGCCCTGGTGGACCCGGAGGTCATCGATACGCTTTATCGTGCCAGTCGCGCGGGGGTGAAGATTCGCTTGAACGTCCGTGGACAGTGTTGCTTGCGGCCCGGTGTGAAGAACTTGAGCGATTCAATCGAAGTGATTTCGATCATCGATCGGTTCCTGGAGCACGCGCGGATTTTCTGCTTTCATCAGGACGGCGACGAGAAACTATTGATCGGCAGTGCGGATTGGATGACACGGAACTTGGATCGCCGGGTCGAGCTGTTGGTGCCTGTGGCGGATCGCAAGTGCTGCGATCGGTTGAAGGAAGTGTTGGAGACATATTTCCAGGACAACACCAATTGCTGGAAGATGATGCCCGACGGCGAATACCGTCAGCCCGATCGAGGTGATGAGCCTCCGTTGCGTTCCCAGCGGGTGTTGTACGACCGTGTGGTCAACACATGGAAGAAAGCCGAATCGAGTCGCCGCGCGACGTTCCGCCCGATCAGTGCGGGAAGCTAGAGTGGGGTAAGCATCCTGCTTGCCACCCACGCCGGCTCTGTCGGCAGGCTTGGGTAGGGCATGCTGTGCATGCCAAATGCGCTGCAACGTGTATCGGCATCAGCGACCGATTCAGCGCCGTTCAGGCGGAGCCTCGGAACAAGTCGGTGACTTGGCTTCACACGGTGACTTCGACGCTCAATGAATCTTGATCGGCGTAGCGGCGTCGGATCGGTTCGATCTCTTGTTCGATGAACTCGTCGACTTGTTCGGGGGCGCGTCCGACGAAATCGAGCGGGTTGATTTCGGTGTCGAACGAGACGGCG
>NZ_JBFHKV010000208.1:0-9643 GCF_041595215.1 Stieleria sp.
ACTTATCGAGCATTTCGCAGCCCACCAAAGAAAGAAGAGGCAAGGACGAAAGCTGGAATTATATGCCTGTCCAGCTCACCGGACTAATTCAGCAGTCTCGTCCGGGGTCGAGGGGAATTTGCGACGGGCTCCCCGGAGGTGGCGCTGCGCTGACCTCCGGCTACTCGCTGCAATCCCTTCGGGATAGTGGATTCGCTGGCGCTCTCCATTGACACCCAACGAAGTGTTTCTTTTTAGCGGCAGGGCGCGAGCCCTCCGGTCTTTGAACGCTAAAACCGGACGGCTCGCGGGCTGTCGATTTGAACGATGTTCTGAAAACAGCGCGATGACCTTAGGCGCGACGCGTCAGCGAGAAGCGCCGTGTGGCCCCTTGCTAACGCATGCGGGATTCAATCGACAGGCCGCTAGCGCGACGGCGTTGCACCCACGCCACCGCACTCAATCGCGGACGCGAATCCAGTGATCATGAAACTTGATGCCCTGCTTCTGGTCGATGGCCGGCATGTGGCAGTCGATGCAATCGGTCTGGGGGGACACCGGGCAGATGACGTGGCTCGACTGAGTCTGGTCGTGGCATTGGATGCAATTTTTGATCTGGCGGCTCATCTCGTCGGGGCCATGGTGGCTGACGTGCGGGGAATGGCACGTCGTACATCGTAGGCTCTGTTCTGATTTCAAATAGCACTTGCTGCGTAACATGCCGACCGGTTGAAACCGAACCAACGTATCGGGATAGTCACGTAGTTCGAGTTTCGAGATGCTGCGAGGCAGACGGTGGCAATCACCACACAGCTGAAGCTCCGATTCTCGGTCCCAGGTTTCCATGCCGACCGAATACGGTGCCGGTTTGGGGGAAAGGCGAGCTGATCGGACATGTTCACTGCCCGGACCATGGCATTTCTCGCAGTCGACATTCGGGGTCAGATCCGCGATGTGTCCCTGCCGGATCGTCGCGGTGGTGGTGTGGCAGTAAACGCAACGTTCCAACACCTCGCCTTGCAACGGACTGCCGAATCGCTCCGCTGCCGAATCCGGTGTCTTTTCCTCGTGTCCCACGGTCAGTCCCAATCGATCGCCGGCATAACAGCTAACGCGATGCTCGATCGCCGTCGTCTCGCCGCCCGGTGTCGCCTGCAGCGTGAGAAACGTTTGGGCGTTGAATCCAGACCCCAACGCGTATTGCAACATCAGTGATGTCGGGGGCTCGGGGCCATCGAGTTTCGCGATCAGGTTTCCCTCCGCGTCACGCTGGTAGGAGTAAATGCCGTACTGCGGTCCCCCATCGAACGTTTCTCCGGCAAAAATCTCGGGCAGCTCGGTGTCGGCCACCTCGAAGAATGTCGAGGCATGACCATGGTGGGCATGGGCAGCGAAGTTTTCGCGATGACACTCCCCACACACCTTCCGCCCCACGTAGGTCAATCCAGTCGCGCCGGTCAATCCAGCTCCGTCGGTCAATCCAGCTCCGTCGGTCAATCCAGCTCCGGGCGTCACGTCGGCCGGCTCCGCACTTTCGCGTGGATCGGGGGCAACGCCGTCGGCGGATGATGGGGGGAAGACGACCGCACGAATCGGACGCTGCACCGATCCAGGATCTGAGAATGCTTCGTCCGACCGCTGCGACAGCTCACCGAAACTCGCGATTGTCAGGACCAGAACGAGGATCAGCGAGATCAAGACGAGGGGCTGGAAGCGGTTCAAGACGTGGCTCCGGAATGGGGCGAGGTGGATCCTTGTGATCAGCATCGTTTGCATCATTGTGAGAGACGTCGGTGCAAACAACAACAAGCGTTCCCGCAATGACGACGGATGCTCTTTTTTATCTCGCTCCGGCCAGACCGATCGAGGGTTCGTTGCGACTGGCCGTGATCCCATCTATGCTGGTTTCGAAAGCGAATCTTTTAAGCTGTGGCCGCGTCAGCAAGTTGTCACGGCGAAGGTGCGAAGGCCCGAAGACCCAGTGGGAAAGACCCCGTGGCAAAGCGGGTGTTTCACGCCGGATGTTCTAACGGGTGCCAAGTGAATGTCGGACAATTCAAATCGGCGAGACGCCGTCGCGGAGGGATCGGTTGGTGGCACCGTGGTGATGCTGATTTGTGTTTGCGCACTCGGGGTGTGCTTAATCTGCGGTTGTGATCGAACGCAGACCGCCGTGGAGGTCACCCCACCCTCGCGATCGCCGCGTGACAGCGTCATTCAAGACAACGTCGATCAAGACAGCGGATTCAGGTCGTCATCCGGCGGTGACGTGGACGCCCCTGATCCATCAACGACCGACGTGGCGGATGGACGTGATCGCGGCAAGCCCGGTGATTCCAACACCCCGCAACCTGCCACCGCGGAACAACTGCGCGAAACCGCGTTGCGCGCCTTGGAGCAGGGGCAAGACGATCTGGCGTTCCAACTGGTGCGTCAAGTCATGCGAATGACGCCCGATCATCCCCAAGCGATCTTTTTACACGCGTTGGTACTCGGCGATCGTCATCGATTCCACGAAGCCATCGAGATGCTGGACGAATTGGCCGCTCGCATGCCGGCGACCCGTCTACCGGCAATGGGCCAAACCGCCGAGTGGTTGGTGCTTGCCGGGAACTACGACCAGGCCGAAGCACGCTATCGTACGATCCTCGACGAGATCCCTGACGCGACGATGGTGCACCGTCACCTGGGACAGTTATTGCTGCAGCAGGGCAAACGGATCGAGGCGGCGTCGCACTTTCGCTACCTGGCGCAGCGCGGTGAGGTGAACCAGGACGAGCTTCGGTGCCTGCTGTCGCTGGTCAAGCCGCTGCCGAAGCAGTTGGAATCGGGCAGACTGGAGCCGCTGAACCGATTGGCGCAGTCGAGAAACCAGATGGCACTCCAAGATCTCGACGCCGCCTTGGAAATCTTGCAGCCCGAGGAGCACCAAACGTCTCGCGCGGGAGCTGACGCAAACCGCCAAGCCGTCGCCCGGGCGGAAGCCTCGTTGCGGGCGCGGATTCAGGCCTTGAGAAACGAGTGGGACGCGGTCCGACAGTGGGCCGAGTCCGTTCAACCCGATGCGGCCGACGCGGACGGTTGGTTTGCCGCCGGATGTCACGCCGCCCATCAGCAAAACCACGACCAAGCGATTCGATGTTTTTCGCGAACGCTGCTGATCGATTTCACCGACGTCGATGCGTACGACAGGTTCAGCAAGTCGTTGCGCGCGGTGGGGCAAACCGCCGTGGCCGATGAAGCCGACAGGCGAGCCAAGTGGATTCGACAGACTCAAGACATCGGTAACCGACTGACAATGAATCAAAGTCGCGATCGAGCTCTCGTGGCAAAATTGGTGACCTTGTTGCAACAGCTGAAACGCCCCGTCGAAGCATTCGCTTGGCAGAGCATCGATCTCGTCTTCGCGGTCAACGATGCCGCGATCAGCGAAGCAGAGGCGGAAAACGCATTCTTGGCCATCGGGGAACAACGTGAACGGTTGCTGAGATCCGGCGGGCATCAAATCGCTCCGTCCTTTATTCTTTGTGGTCTCGAAATCGATGCGTTGGAACTCCGCCAAGGTGACTGAGGGCAGCAACGGCATGGACAGCATTGGATTCCTCGCTCGCTGCCGATGGGTGACCTTGTCTCGCCTGACCGACTGCATTCGGCTGCCCCATCGCGTTGGTCTGACCCATCGCGGTCGCGTGGCTTCTTGGGTGTGCCTGAGCCTGCTTGGTCTGGTTCTGGTCTCGGGGTGCGGATCCGAGCCATCCCCAGCCTCATCCCGATCCAGCTCGCCCACTGTTTCCGAGGACCACGTCGCTGCCAGCGATCCTAACAGCGGTGATCCTAACAGCGGTGATCCTAACAGCGGTGATCCTAACAGCGGTGATCCTAACAGCGGTGATCCTAACAGCGGTTCCAACGAGGTCGCCGACGGCGTGGCGGATCGCAAAGGCATCATTGAGCGAGCCGATGCGTTCAAGGCCCAGGCACGCTATCGGGAAGCTTATGAGCTGTTGAAGACGTTGTTGATTGTCGACCCGGAGGACACCGAGATTCTGTTTCGGATGGCCATGTTGGCGGCCGCCGATGGTGACTTGGCCGCGGGCGTGGAATTGTTAGGTGAGATTCCCGTCGATCATCCGCAAGCCGGCTTGGCCGCGCAGGGGCAATCCGCCGATTGGTGTCTGTTGCTGCATCGTTACGACGAGGCGGAGCAGCGATACCGTCGGCTGCTGGACCGGATGCCAAATGCGGTCACCGCCTTGCGTCAACTCGCTTTTTTGTACAATCGTCAGGGGCGTCGTCAGGAGGCAGCCGAACTGGTCAGGCGACTGTGCTTGCTAGGCAACGTGATGCAGGACGAACTGCACTCGCTGATCTCGCTGAGCGATGCGATGTACAGCCCGCCGGACGATCAACGTTCGGCAACGGACCAACCGCAGTTGCCCCCGGGCGGACCGCAGTACGTGCCCATCTCACCCTACGGCGACGCCCGACTGGCGTTCCAAGAGCGGCGGTTCGACGACGTGATCGAACTGCTCAGGCCGGCCATCGAACGATCGCAGGCGCCGCCCGCGATGGTGGCATTGTTCGGTCGCGCTGCTGGCGAGCTGCAAAGTGATTCGATGCTCGCCTGGTGGCTGACACAGTTGCCGCCACAAATCACCGAGTACGCCGACTACTGGGCCACGCTCGGGATGATGGAACTGATGGAGCGACGCTACGACTCTGCGATTCGCGTTCTCGGTGAAGCCTTGCAGCGCGACCCGACCGATTTTGCATCGACCAGTCGGATGCGTCAGGCCCTCGGTTCGTTGGGCAAGGAAGACGAAGCCCAGCGTTGGTTTGACCATTGGACCCGATTGCGGGCGTCGATCGATGCAAACAATCAAGTCGCGATGCAGCGGCCTCCGGATCCAACATCGGTTGAATCATTAGCGAACGCGCTGGATGACCTGGATCGACCGTTGGAAGCGATTCTGTGGCGGGCGATTGTCGCTCACGGTGCAGGCGACCAGCAACGTCTGGCGGAGCTGAACGAGCAGCGTGAATCGCTGCTCGCCGATGGCAAACCGTTTCCCGATCGTCAATCGCGATTACAGGGAACAGACCTTGAGCTCTATCCGCTGCCGGACCTGAAACAGTGGGCGCTGGACGAAACAAACGAGACCCCGACGGCGGCCGCTGCGATACGCAACGATTCTGTCCCGGCGTCCTTTCGCAATTTCGCCGATGCGATGGGCATGCGGCATACCTACCGTGTCGCGGATCAACCGCAAAGACAGCGCTACGCGATCTACCAGACGCTCGGCGGTGGGGTCGCGGTGTTGGACTACGACCTCGATGGCTGGCCGGACCTGTTTTTTGCACAGGGCGCCGCCGATCCGCCGGGTTTTGCAAGCCGAACGGGCAACCCGTCCGGTGGAACGTCGCTCTATCGAAACGAGACGACGAGGCTGGTTGAGACATCGGCGCTCGGTAATGCGTTGCACCAAAGCTACACATTGGGTGTCACGGCGGGGGATTGGAACCAGGACGGGCTGCCGGATCTGGCCGCGGCGGGGATCGGCAGGTCGGTGTTGCTGATCAACAACGGCGATGGGACGTTCGCCATCAACCCACTGGAAAAACCGGCGGGTGTTCATCGTGTGCCCGCGTCGATCGCCATCGCGGATCTCAGCGGCGACCGCCTTCCCGATCTCATCGAGATCGGTTACGTCGATGACCCGAACATGACCGTGAAACCGCCTGTGGACTCCGAGGGCAACGTGCTGATCACGGTGGCGCCGAATAACTTTGCCGCCGCCCGTGACTTCCTCTTCACCAATCAAGGAGACGGATCCACCGGCTTTCGCCCGCTGAGCGACCAAGACGATTCTCGAACCGGGCTGGGATTGGTGATCGCTGATTTCGACGGCGAGCCGGGAAACGAAATCTTCATCGGCAACGATTCGCTGCCGAACCGACTCTGGAAGCTGGGGCACCAAAATGATCCCGTGGATCTGGCGTCGATTCTGGGCTGCGGCTATGGATTCAGCGGTGGGGCGACCGGTGCGATGGGAATCGCCGTCGGGGACTTTGACCGAAACCACGAAATCGATTTACACGTCACCAACTATGAAAACGAAAACGCCAATCTGTACTTGATGAAGCATCGATCCTTCCAAGACCGCAACCGCCAATTTAATCTCGGCGAAGCCTCCAAAGAACGCGTCGGATTTGGCACCCAGGCGATCGACTATGACAACGACGGTGACGAAGACTTGGTGGTGACCAATGGGCATCTCGACAACGCCAAAAGCATTCGAGGCGGCCACGCCCAGCCGATGCAATTGTTTGCCAACGTGGGATCTGAATTTCGTTTGATGGACGTCGCTGACCCCTCCGGGTTTTGGAGCAAGCCCCAGTTCGGCCGCGCATTGGCCACGCTCGATTTGAATCGAGATGGACAAATGGACTTTGTCGTCACCCAAGTCGAGCGGTCATCGGCGTTACTGGTCAACCAGACCGATGCAGGGCAGCATTGGATGCAAGTGGCGCTGGTGGGAACTCGCTGTGAGCGGGATGCCATCGGTGCTCGTGTCGAATTGCACACGGCGGGTCAGACGACGGTGCGGTGGATGGTTGCAGGCGACGGGTATTTGTGCCGCAACGAGCAGACGCTTCATTTTGGGCTCGGTTCCAACGCAACGGTGGACCGGCTGCGGGTTCAATGGCCCACCGGACAGGTGCAAACGTTTGAAAACATCCCGGCCGATCGACGCGTGCTCATCGTCGAAGCGGAACCGGAACTGTTCACGTTGCCGTGACCCGTGACGCACGTCGTGACCTGTGACGCGCGTCGTGACGCGTGAGTGGTCGCGAACCTTACGACGTCTCCAGGTGCCCAAAAACCGATCGGCGGATTTCGGGATCACGGATCTTCCAGATGACCGCATCGATAAAGTAATGGTGCACATTGACGATCATCATCGTTGCCGTTCCCAGGAACAGGAACGGCACCGAGACCGTCGACATCGTCCACCCCAGGATTTGCGTCCATTCAAAAACCACGAATCCGATCATCACCAAGGCGGCGTAGTAGGTCAGCATGTGCAACTTCATTCGTCGCGTGTTCCCGCGCGCGTTCATTTCCACCCGAGCGGGAAACATCAGGTATTGCACGGCGTGAAAGATTTGAAGCAGGAAGAAGGACTGTGGATAAATATCCACCATCACATACCAGCTGAACGTCGCAACCCAGGGCAGCCACACCGTCGCCGGCACGGCACGTCCTTGTTCGACCGACATCAGACGAAATCCCCACAAACCCAACAGGAAACAGACCAAGACGACGACACGACAGATCTGCATCAAGGATTCCATCAAAAATTCACCGGCACGCTGTTGCGGAAACCATGACGTCAGCAAGCCCATCGACTCGACGCCCCAGGTGACGTGATACACGAAGAGCGCATAGAAACCACAACGGATCAATCGCCGATCCCTTGCCGTCATCTTGAATCCGGCCAAGTGCGCGAAACAGGCGGTCGCGCCCCAGGACTGGCCGACGTAGTGCCAGCCCAGCAGCACAGGCGCCAGCCAACCCAGCACGATCATTCCGGTGGGCCGTCTGCCCTGCATTTGCTCCACACTCGATGAGCCTTCCTGAACACTCCAGACCGCGATGTAGACCAAGAAGGCGAGGGCCAACAGGGGCGCACCGATCGTGACCATCGGGTGCAGCCGAAAATTCTTGCGTCGCGAATACAGCACGCGATACGACGCCATGAAGTGTGGCCCATTGATCAAGAGATCGCTAAACAGATAAGCGTTCACCGCGATCAACATGTTGTCCATGCCGCTGGAACTGATCGATCCATAGGCGATCACGACCAGGGCGATCACCAACGATAGCCCCCCGCCACAGATCGCATCGATCCTCGGACTGATCAACGCTTTGGCGGGAGCGGCGGCTGAATTCGCTTTTTGCAACACGACAAAAGAACCTGGTGCACTCTCCGCACGGGCGAATTCGAATTAATTTCGTTCCTCGAACATCGATCCGAATAGTCTACATCAACCGGGCCCGGTCGGCCACGGAGCATTGGGGCGTTCCGTCAATGCCGCGAACTGTCTGCGGGAGCCTTTTCCGATCCACAGTGTGACCGGTCGCTCGCCGCATTGGCGGTAACGTTTTTCGAGCACGTTGGGATTCTGGGACACGCCCCTGGTCTTCACCCGCCAGGGATAACAATTCATCGATCGCAACGTCTTGCGCAACTTGCGGTCGTCACAGGCCCCCGACCAGATCACGGGTTCACAGATCGCCAGATCACTCTCGATCGCGGTGTCTCCGGTCAGAAAGCCGCTGGGACCGCCGATCATGTCGTAGCCGTATTGTCCGGCAAACGATTCGGTCAGTCCGGCGGCCCGAATCGCGGCGTCGGGGTCGGCCAGATACTCCATCGGCTTCTCAACTCGGCGGCCGGTCTGGCTGTCTCCATCGCCGGTGTAGGTCGCCGCGCTGCCATCGGCGCGAACCAGCACGGCGGTGCGTGAAGCTGCGATCAGCGGGTGGCCGAAACACGTGGCGGCCCGGTCGATCGCCTGCCCGGTCAATAACGTTTGCTCGCGGACACTGCCGCCGAGCGAAATCCATAGCCGATGCCGTTCCGGGCGATCTTCGATCACCGCGGCGGGCGCCAGTTTCACGATCCCGGCGGCGCAGCGGTCCAGGATCTGTTCGACGACGTCCCACGACGGCGAGTAGTCTTCCGGACGCACCTTGCGGCCACTGTCGTCGCGTCGATCGGGGTCCAAATGAACCGTCGCATCGGTGGCGATGGACACCGTGGCGACGTCATCCTGGCGAACCGCAACCTGTGATTGAGCGGGCTGAACATTCATCCGCAGATTCTCCGTGGCCATCGCGACCATCATCGGATCGCTATCGACCGCGGTGACTTGCACCTCGGCCGAGCCCATGTGCTTGGCGATCGCCATCGTATCGGCACCCAGACCACAGCAACCGTCGAGCACCGAACTGGAATTCATCCACCGCGCTTTCAACTCGGCGACCGGAGCGGGCGTTGCTTGACTGAGCGAGCGTTCGGTGCACCACCAGATCCCCTCCCCGAGTTTCGCACGAGCTTTGGATTGCAGATTCAATGACACGAGCACGACGGCGGCCAGATCCTCGCCGACCAGCGAGCGAATCTTGGCGGCCAAGGCGGTGTCCCAAGTTCCATGCGCCGACGCGATCCGCAGTGCGTCCTCGCAGCGTTCCAAATCGTCGGCGGTAATCGGAGAAGTCATCGCAAGGCAGGGATCGGTGGGGAGAATCATTCAGACCGGCACGCGAGCCATTGCCGCACGCGGCCAAACCAGCACGTGGCGTCAGCCAGTGGCGCGCGAGTGGCAGTGGTTTCGCCACGCGCCGCTCGCTAACGCGTCCCGCTGGGGATCCTACCGGCCGCGGGCATTTCAGCACGTGGCGTCAGCCATTGGCGCGTGTCGACTATGGTTCCACCTCGCGCCGCTCGCTAACGCTTCCCGCTGGTGTGCGTCACGACGTCAGCGTTCGCTTGAGGAACCGTCGCAGGGCCGGTTTGGTGGCTTGGCCGAGCCGATTGATCGCCAGCGTGGTTTCCTGTTCGTCGCTGGAGACGGTGATTTTTGCATCGCCGAGATC
>NZ_JBFHKV010000209.1:0-9642 GCF_041595215.1 Stieleria sp.
AGCCACAGCGAACCGAACGTTTTCCATCCAGTTCGCTCTGCAGACTCGCCCGCGTCGCCTTGGTGCGACAGGGCCGAGCCGCGATAGACGATCAAGCCCAGCGCCGATGCGATCCCCAGATTGATCGCCAACGCCGCGTTGTTTCGGTTCAGAAACGTTCCAAACGGCGCCCCTTCGCCGCCGCTGCGAAAGCTCCAGAGGTGAAACTGTGGAAACAGTTTGCGGCCAAGCCCGATCAGTGCCACCGAACAGGCGCCCAGCGCGATCGCCGAGAGCAACCAAGTCGTTCGCCCTCGATGGTGAAACACCAAGACGGCAACAAACGAGACCAGAACGGCGATCGAAAGATTGGCGATCGCGTGTCTGGAATCGAACGGGGCGATCGAAATCGTGAGGGATTGGGAGAGATCGACCGGCAGAATCCTGCCTGCCCAATTCACAGACGCGGAATAACTGGCGGGGCTCAACCATGCGACCAGATGCGACGTCAGGGGCACGGTTTGCAACGTGGCCGCGGCCAACAAAACCAACAACAACCCGGTCAACGCAAACGCCTTGGGCTGCAAGCGAATTTCGCCCGGGCAGCCGACCGAAAGCGATCGGGCCAGCAGGGCGATCAAGCAGGCGAAGGTCAATGCGACCGCGGAGGTGTACTTGGTCCATGGCAAGATGCCACCGAAATCGCTGGCCAACATCGCGGGAGCAATCCCAAATGTGAACGCAGCGATCCAGAGCAGCAATTCGGAAAGACGTTGGCGCGAATACAATCGGCTCAGGTTTCGGCACGTTGACGCGACGCCGCCAGCGCGTCCAAATCGGACTGGACCATGATTTCGGCAAGTCGGGGAAGCTGCGTTTCAGCCGTCCACTGCAGCGACTCGGATGCCCGACTGGGATCGCCGACCAGATGCGTCCCTTCGCTCGGTCGCATGTAGCGGGGGTCTTGGGTCACAAACTCTTCCCAGTTCAATCCGACCGCATCAAACGACGCCGCCAGAAAATCTTTGACACTGTGCGCGGTCCCCGTCGCGACGACAAAGTCATCGGCGGCGGGTTGCTGCAACATCCGCCACATCGCTTCGACGTACTCGGGGGCGTACCCCCAGTCACGACGTCCATCCAGCGATCCGAGCGAAAGTGTTTTTTGCAGCCCCATCGAAATCGCGGCGGCCGCACGTGTGATTTTGCGAGTCACAAACGACTCGCCGCGGCGGGGCGATTCGTGGTTGTAGCAGATCGCGTTGCAGGCAAACAAACCGAAGGATTCTCGATACAACGTAACCATTTGCGTCGCGAACGCCTTGGCAATCCCATAGGGCGTGACCGGACGCATCGGCGTGGTTTCGTTCTGCGGGGACTGGTCGGGACGCCCGAAAATCTCGCTGCTGCTGATGTGCAGGAACTTGGGTTGTTTGTCCAAGTCCCGGAGGATTTCGAGCAACCGAAGGGTGCCCATGGCGGTGAACTCGCACGTCGTCTCGGGGATCTCAAAGCTCGCCCCGACGTGACTCTGTCCGGCCAGGTGATACAGTTCGTCGGGCGTCGATTTGAGCAGGATGCGACGGATCGTCGTCACATCGCTGAGGTCTGCGTAGTGCAAGAAGAGGCGTTTGTTGTAAACGTCTTCTTGGTGAAACAGTTGGTCCAACCGACCGCGTGCGGTGATGCTGCTACGCCGCACGATTCCATGGACGGTGTAGCCCTTGCTGATCAGCAACTCGGTCAAATAGGACCCGTCCTGACCGGTGATTCCGGTGATGAGTGCCGTTGGCATGTGTGGTTTGCTGAGCTTCAAAGGGTCAGCAATCTAGAGGATCAGGAACTTAGAGTGTCAACGCGAAGCCCGAGTCCGACGCACTGAGATGCCGAGAGAGGGGGGCTTCGTGCAGGTTATGGTCGGTCAGGTCGATGGCGTGATCGGAGAGGATGCTGGCGAGGATTTGCGAAAATTTCTTGACGATCACGGGGCGATCAAAGTGGCGGATCGCCGCGTCCCTTGACCGACGTTGGCGATTGACAAAGTCGCAGGTGGAGGTGCGACGCGATTCCGCTTCGGCTTTGGCCACCGCGTCCGCAATGGCACTCGGCGATCCCGGTGGAACGCACCAGCCGATGTCGCGTTCACGAACGGTTTGGCACAGATCCGTTTGCGGGTCCGCGACCGCAATCACGCAGCGGCCCGCAGCCATGATACCGTACAGCTTGCTCGGGCACAGACAACCGGTGACGTTTTCGTGCATCGAGACGACGTGGACGTTGGCGGCAGACAAACTTTCGGTCAGTTGGTCGCGCGGCTGATAATGGACAAATTCAACACGCCCCGGCGGAAGATTCAGCCGCGCGGTGTGCTCAAGCAACTTGTCACGCGACGCCCCGTTGCCGACGAGCAACAATTTTGCCCGAGCCGGCCAATGCGGTTGGGCCGCCGCACTGATCAAGACTTCCAAACGCTGGGTCAGCCCCATGTTGCCGGAATGCATGACCACGAACGCATCGGCCAATTCAAAGCGTTTTCGAAATTGATTCTCGCGAGGATCGATCGGGACAATGGTTTGACAGTCCGACCAGTTGGGAACGATTTCGATCTTGTCGCGTTGGATTCCCCACCGAGGCCCGGTCAGACGCCTCCGCATGCAGCGTCCCAGCACGATAATCCTTGAAGCATTCTGGTACGCGGCGCGCAACTTTCGTCTCAACAGCGGTGCGACCAGTGGGATTCGTACTTTGCCAACCGCTTCCGCCACATCGGGATAAATGTCTTGCAGATAAACACAGTGCTCGGCACCGACCCGACGGGCAAACTCCGCCCCCGCGATCGGCAATAGAAACGGATCGGTCTCACTGATGACCACGTCGGCCCCCCAGTCGACTTTGCGGAGGAAGCGACGGGCGGAATAAAAAAACGAGAGCAGATTGAGGATGCGTCCGAAGGGGTTCTTCTTGGCGAATTGATGATGCGCCAGCCGGTGGATCGTGACGCCGTCGCGGACTTCTGCACCGACCTGCAAATACGAGCTGCTCGGTTCAGGGCTATTCGGCTGGCCGCAAACCACATGCACGTCGAAATGCGGGGCCAGACCGCGGCACAAGTCCGAAAGCAACTGACCGGTCGCTTCGATGTCCGGCCAGTAGGACCGATTCAAAAAGACGATGCGGCGACGTGGAGTGGGCACGGTAGGCTTCGGCTCAACGAGATCGGTCTGGTCGGGAGGAATCATGGCAGAACAATTTTTTCCGACCACGGCTTATTAGTTTGATACCAACGCACGGATTCGTCCAATCCTTGTTCCAACGAAACCTCAGGTTTCCACCCCAGCAGCTCGCCCGCTTTGGTGATGTCCGCACTGGTGGTCATCATGTCTGCCTGGTGGAAGGGCAAATACTCGATGATCGCTTTCTTGCCGAGCCGATCTTCGAGCATGCCGATCAAGGTATTAAGCGAAACCGGAGTCCCACCCCCGCCCAAATTAATGATTTCGTATCCCACGGGTTTCGCCGCCAAGATGGTTCCCCGGGCGATATCGTCGACATAGGTGAAATCGCGAGACTGCTCGCCGTCGCCGAATAATTGAATCGGAACGCCCTCGTCGATCCAGCGAATGAACCGGAAAATCGACATGTCCGGACGCCCCGCCGGCCCATAGACGGTAAAGTAGCGACAGATCGAGACATCGATTTGATACAGGTAGTGGTGGCTGTACGCCATCACCTCGGCGCCTTTCTTGCTCGCCGCATAGGGGGAGATCGGCGTGTTGACCGGCAGCGATTCGCTAAACGGCATCGGCTGGCCGGCGTACAGGGACGACGTCGACGCGAGGACGTATTTGCCGACGCCGGTCCGCCGCATCTGATGCAGCAGATTTAGACTGCCCAACGAGTTGGTCGTCTCGTAGATGTGCGGATTCTCCATGCTGTACCGGACGCCGGCCCGGGCAGCGAGATTAAAGACGGCGTCGAAGGAATCGTCGTCGAACAGTCCGGCCAACGCATCCTGGTCTTCGATATCGATCCGATGAAAACGGAATCGATCCGACTCGAGGGCCTTCAGCCGGTGTTCCTTCAGCGTGGTGTCGTAGTAGTCGTTGACGTTGTCCACTCCGACGACCGTGTGCCCGGCGTCAAGCAACAGCGAGGCTACCCTGTTGGCGATGAAGCCCGCGCAACCGGTGACAAGATAGGTTCCAGGTGTATCAGCAGTGGTCATCGTGAAGTCTTGAACGTGAAGGTCTTTCCAGGAGTGGACATGGGACGCGAGAGCCGCGGGCGGCGCGGACTTCGTCCACGTGGGTGACACCTCTCGTTCAGACGTGCCACCACCGGGTAAGGTGGATATCACAATGAGTCAGCGGAACGGGCCCATCGCGTTGGGACTGACCCGACGGACTGGGGAGTCTGTCTCACTGGCTGGCCAAACACGCTGACGGCCGGATGCACGTCGAACGCGCGCCGGCCGATGCGTGCGAAACTAGTCATCGCCTATTTGAGCCTCCGATCACCAATGTCGTCCACTGAACCGGCGCGCATACTTGTGGAACCGTGACGGTTGCATGGGCGTTGCGTGTTGGGCGATTGATTCGGTTTGCGAGCTCAATTTTGCGCTTCCGACGGCAAACGGCGCATCAAATGGACGCGGGCAAAGCTATATTGACGCAGTGACACAAGCCCGGGCAGGGAGAGCTTCGCGGGCGACGGGTCTTCGAGTGCGTCAGTTTTTGGGGGGCAGCGCACCCGGCTTGCATCTGTTATGGTGCCTAGAAGGATGCCCCAGGGTGGATGCGATTTTCCAATCAGCGAGATGTTTCAATGAGCAATGTGAATCCATATTCCGTGACCGACGTAGGAGTACCAGCCGCGTTTGCCGACGAGTCAGCTCGCGCGGGGTTCATTCGACGAACTTACACCCACCTGTTCGGCGCCATTTTGGCGTTGATCGGGATCGAGGCGGTGATTTTCACCGTCGTCCCACAGGCCAAAATGATGCAACTGGTTCAAAGCGGGTCGCCCTGGACGTGGCTGATCGCGTTGGTCCTGTTCATGGGGATCGGCTGGCTGGCCCGGTCTTGGGCCAGCAATGGGGCGTCGCCTGCGATGCAGTATGCCGGTCTGAGCTTGTATGTGGTGGCCGAGGCGGCGTTGCTGTTCCCGCTGCTGTACGTGGCCATCACGTTCGTCGACCCCAAGACTCCGCTGATGGCGGCCGCGGTCACACTGGTGGTGTTCGGGGGCCTGACCGCGTTTGTGTTCATCACGGGTGCCGATTTCAGCGGCTGGGGTAAATTCCTGGCGTTGGGCGGGTTCGCCGCGATGGGTGCGATTTTCGCGGGGATCTTGATGGGCTTTTCGCTCGGGCTGTGGTTCAGCGTCGCGATGGTCGCCCTTGCCTCGGGGTATATCCTGTACGACACCTCGAACGTGCTGCACCATTACCGCACCGACCAGCACGTGGCGGCATCCCTGGCGCTGTTTGCATCAGTCGTGCTGTTGTTTTGGTACGTGTTGCGGATCTTGATGGCGTTTGCCGAAGAGTGAAATTGATGGGTGACTTGGACGACTTGACTCGCTTGCCGGACGACTTTGACGGTCAGGTCCGCTTGTTCCCGTTGCCTTCGCTGGTCCTGTTTCCGCACGCCATGCAACCGCTGCACATCTTCGAACCTCGGTATTGCGAGATGCTTGCCGAGGCACTCGAAAGCGACGAGTTGATCGCAATGGCGACGCTGACCGAGACGCCACCGATCGGCAAAGGGGATCCGCCCATCGATCCGACCGTTTGCATCGGCAAGATCGTCTCCCACGTCGAACGCGATGACGACCGGCACAACATCTTGCTGGTCGGCATCAAACGGGCCCAGGTCACTGCAGAGGTCGATGCGGGGCGTTGTTTCCGGATCGCCAAGATCAACGTGTTGGACGATCTGTATCCGCCATCGGGGATGAACGACCGCAGCCAGCTTCGCGCCGCGTTGTTGACTGCGTTCGGCGATGTGATCCCGGCCAGCCAGAGTGTCCAACAAGGGCTGAGCGAACTGTTGGCCGGCTCGATGGGGTTGGGTCCGATCACGGACATCATCTCGCACACCCTGCCGCTCTCGGTGTCGATGAAATTGCGGTTGCTGGCCGAGCAAGACGTCGACCATCGCGCCCAATTGTTGATCGAGTTTCTGGCCAGTGGTGCCGTTCAATTGCCTGCTTCCGATCAGCAGTCCGGCGGCAATGCGGCGAAAACCCGGCTGCCGTTTCCGCCTCCGTTCAGCACCAACTAAGCGGCGACTCCGGGAGGAAAGCGGGGGGTGGTGGAATCGACGTGGGGGTGCGTTTGTTCTATGTTGGTGGTTTCGTCTGCCAGGCTGATCTTGACATTCTCTAAGGAACGTGATGACAACTGAATCTGAACAACCGACTCCCGACTACTCGGCCGTTCGCGCCGAACTGCAGGCGAAGCTCGATAAGCTGGTCACTCGCGTCGAGGGAATTGACACCGACCTCAGCGAAGCGGTCAACGAAGACTGGGAAGAACGCGCGACCGAGCAAGAAGAAGACGAAGTGCTCGCCGGCTTGGGGAACGTCACGATGCGCGAGATCAACCAAATCAAAGAGGCACTGCACGCGATCGAACAGGGCACCTACGGCATCTGTGCCCGCTGCGGTGCCCACATCGATCCGGCCCGGCTGGAGATTCTGCCGTTCGCAACGACCTGCATCAAGTGCGCGTAGGGCAGCTTACCGTCGGCCTCCGCGCCGATCGGGGCGGTAGTAAATCGCCTTCATGATTTCTTCCGGCGGAAGTAGATCCAACACGTCGGGCTCTTCTCGCGAACGGTAGCGATCAAGCGGAGTCGATTCATCGGCTTGGAACGCCGGTGAATTCCGGCGAAGCGCTTCGAGGGTCCATGTCCGCAGCGTATCGCTGACCGCAACCACTTCACCGGCAAGCTCGGTCGACAGGCTTGTTAGCGCACTCAGGTCCTCGCGGGCTTGGTCATCCAACAGCGCCTTCAGGTCTTGGTATTCGCGGTCGGTGACGGGAGGAATCCGCGGAGGCGGCGGGCGTCGCCCCGGATCACGCTGATCGTCGACGTCCGAATCATCTTCGTCAGCTGGTGCCGGCGGCCCATTGTTTGGCGGCCCATTGTTTGGCCCCCTTGGCCCGCCACCGCCGGGTCCCATGCGCAATCCGCCACTGAATCCGGAAAATCCCGGGCCACGACCCCGCCAATCGCGGTCGTCGACCATCGCGCGAAGCATGAAGTACTCCGCCCATTGTTCGTCGCGCCCCTGCTCCTTGAGCATGGCTTTGCCCCGTTCAATTCCGGCGGCCAAACCTGGTATCTGCTCCATCCGTTGCGTCAACAACCATTGCAACCACAAATAGATCCGATCCGACGTTTCTTCGCTGATCAATTTTCCCGAATCACGGGCCAGATCGTTCATCGTGATATCGATCGCCAGGTCAATCGCATTTTGGCGCACGGCTTCGTCGGTGCTTTGCAGATCATCGCGTAATTCTTCACCGACGCTTTCGATCCAGACCGACGCGGCTTTCATGGTCCGCAATAGCTTTTCACTGTCCTTGGCGTTGCGGACTTCCCTGGCGATCCGCCTCAATTCCTGCTTGGTTTCTTCGCTGTATCCGCGATAGGCCTCCCAGCGGACGACCAACTTCTCGCGCGTCTCGGTGGGCAATGACTGCAGCGCGGCGTCGCGGTCTTGCAATGGAATGGAAGCGACCACACTGGCCGGAGCCATTTCTCGCTGACCGACCTGTTCCATCGTTTCGATCATGTTTTGCCAGCGGGGATTGTACGCAAGCTGATAAAAGAACGAAAAATTGTCGCCCAACTTGTAGGCTTCGTGGTCCTCGGCGATCGCCAGCTCTGCCAGGTCATTGCGGAGCGCGATCCGATTGGCGATCGACACGCCGATGGCACCGGCGGCAAATCCGGCGACCAGCAAGGCGACGAAGACCAGGTGTCTCCAATGCTGGCTCACCCAGCCGGCTTCCGATTTCTTTTCCGGAATGATGTCGGCGACGAGTAGTTCGATGGTCGATTCCACCAGTTTCTCGTTGGTGGACTCTGAGGGTAACTCGTCCAGCCACTCCCACCCGGATTGCAGCGTTTGCAAACGTCGCTGGAACTCGGTCTCCGCGACCAGCCGCTTCTCGACGGCCTTCCGCTCGGCGTCGTCGAGTTCGTCATCCAAATAGGCGACCAACAGTTCATCGTCGGGATCAACCGGTTCGTCATCGGTTAGCAAGACACTTTCGCTCATGGTTCCACCTCGCTCGGGATCACCCCCGCCTCGATATACGGCTGCAAGATTTCGCGCAAGTTGACTCGTGCTCGACTGAGTAACGATTTGACCGCTTTGGTGGTCAGTCCCATCGTTTCAGCGATTTCGGCGTAGCTCAAATTCTCAAAACGCGACAGCATCAACGCCGTCCGCTGTCGCTCTCCCAAGGCTTCGACCGCTTGTCGGACGATCGCGCCGCGTTCGCTGCCTTCGACCAATCGACCGGGCATCAGCGAACTGGCGTCCAACGCGGTGGCGGCCAGAATGCCGACGGCCTGGGAGCCGTCGGAGGTCACCGGTGCGTCGATCTCGTTGACCTCCTGACGCCGTCCCTGACTTCGCGTCGCGTTTCGTGCCACATTGGCCGCGATCGTAAACAACCAGGTCGAAAACTTGGCGCCGGGCTCGTAGCTGTGACGCGCCCGGAAAACACGCATGAACGTCTCTTGTGCCAGATCTTCGGCCAGATCCGGTTTGGGACCGATCGTGCGCATCAATCGAACCAGCCGAGGCTGATACTTTCGCAGCAACTCCTCAAACGCAGCGGCGTCGTCGTTTCTGACACGAATCATCAACCGGACGTCGGGGTCCGATTGCTGGTAACGCAGTGCGGTGGAATCACTAACAGCCAAACGATCGGAGACGCTAAGAGAAATGAAGAATCGGCTTCAATGCCTGAAATCGAGCATTTTAGTCTATCACGATGAAACCCGCCCTAGCAGTCCAGGTTCCGCTCATTCGTGCGCAAGCACGCTTTCTCGCAGCCGCCCCAGCACTGCAACGGCGACCACGGCCAGCAATTCCACCCCGATAAACAGCAAACGAGCCAAAATCGCAGCCAACAGGGCGTGAGATCCCCCGATCACCGGCGCCAGCACCACCGCCAACGTCAACTCGCGAACCCCCGCGCCGCCTGGCAGCAACGACGCGAACCCGACCACCATCGCCAACGCGATTGACGCGACCGAGGCGGCATAGAGCAGCAACGCGGAATGCGCCGTCCGTTCGCCCGGAATGCTATCAACCAGCCAAGCAAACGACGCACCGATCAAAGCCCAGGCAACGCCCTGCCCGATCCAGGCAGAGACAAAGAAACGCCAGTCGTGGCCAACCGCAACGACGACCGACTCCGCTCCAACCACCCCAGGGTCTGTCCCCATCACCCCAGGGTCTGTCCCCATCACCCCAGGGTCTGTCCCCATCACACCAGGGTCTGTCCCCATCACCCCAGGGTCTGTCCCCGCCAACCCAGGGTCTGTCCCCATCACACCAGGGTCTGTCCCCATCACACCAGGGTCTGTCCCCATCACACCAGGGTCTGTCCCCATCACACCAGGGTCTGTCCCCATC
>NZ_JBFHKV010000210.1:0-9635 GCF_041595215.1 Stieleria sp.
AGGGCCACCTCGTTTGACACCAATCGGTGTGTTTTTTTAGCGGTAGGGCGCGAGCCCTCCGGTACGTCACGATGTTCTTCAACTGAGACCGGACGGCTCGCGCCGTTCCGCTATCTTGCTTGCGCTGGACCGCGCACTACACGTCCAAGTCGTCCAGCTGGTCGATCAGACTGTCCAAATTCTCGTCCGATCGGGGCGATGCAGCGGCGACCGGAGCCGGTTGGCGAGGTGCGGTAACCGGGACCGGACGTGCCGTGGCTTTAACGTCCCTGTTCGCAGCGTCCTTGTTCGCAGCGGGTTTAATTGTCGTCGAGCCGCCCGATCCCAGGGCACCGAGCGAAACGGTTTTGACACTCAACGAAGCCCTCAGTCGATCCAGCTCCGCGATGATCTTTTCGACGTCGTTGTGTTTGGTCAGATCGAACAGAAACAGACGTCGCGGTGACTGTCCCGGGGCAAACGGTCCGTCGGGATCGAGCTGATGCGGACAACGCGATCCATGAAACTCGATCGCCGCGAGCACGTCCAGCATCTCCGGCTCCGATCGCCAATCGAGAACTGCCGAGGGCACCGTGATGGAGTCCAAGGTCATGCGGTCGGTGGAATCGTCGGCGAGGGAATCGAATCGCCCCACCAGGGTCAAGTCGAGGCCGGCTCGTCCGATCAGGTGACCGACCAAAGATTCCGCAAGATTGGCAGCCGAGGCGGGCGGGTTTTGGACAAGGATGACGGGCAATCGCATCGGAGCAGGCCGTTGGGGAGCAGGGGCGGAATCGGGAGGGCGTCTGGAGCGGTGCGTCGAACGTCGCATGCTTGAAGCGGTACGGTTGGAGCGTTACCGTCGCAGCGAGCTGTGTACGTCAGCTGTGGAATTTCAGTTCGTGCGCGTGGGCGTCTTCGACCACATCATACATCTCGAACCAGAGTTCCCTGACATTGGTCGTCGGCGTCAGTCGTCGGTCTTTCAAATGGCCATCGATCATCTTGCGAAGCTCGTACGGCGAATCGGATAGCAGGTCTTCCGCCAGGGAGCGAATCAATTTGGAGTTCGCTCGGGTTTCGTGGAGCACCGTCCATCCGGGCATGCGATAGTGGCACGTCGCGAGCAAGGTCAGCTTTCGATTCGAAGCCATTCGTGCGACGCGCAGCCTGGAAAGGTGTGTCAACTGTTCCCAGCCATCGACGACCAACAGTCCGTCTTGGGGAAGCTCCATCAGCCCGTCGCGAATTCGCTTGCCGGCACGAAACCGCTCCGCCAAACGCATGCGAAGGCTCATGGAGGGATCATTATTGAGCTGATGGAACGCGACCTGGGGAAAGCTCCGTTGAAGCTTGGGCAGAAAGGTATGCAGCAGCGTCGATTTTCCGGTCCCGTGGGGGCCGACGATCAGCGCACGGCGGGAGCTTTTCAGCTTCGCCAGCAGCGACTCCAGTTGCGAGTCCACGTTGTGTGGACTGGTCGCGTTGGCTCCGTGGGAGAACCGATACACAACCTGTGACGGCGCAATGAACGACGTCGAAAATGGATTCGTGGGCTGGAATTCAAACGACGACTTCAAGGAACGCTCTCTCGATCGTTTTCGGGAACAAGCTGATTTGCGGCCATCGGTCGGAAATCACAGAGACCGAACGGCCCCACAAACCGATCTCCATCCGGATCAGTATAGCCGAAACGCGATGGTGAGCGTCTATGGGCTCAAATCCAATCCCGCTAAGTGAAGCGCTGTTGCCTGAGGTTCTGTCCCGTAGGCTCCGCGCCAAACGGCTGATGATCGTCTGGCATTAGCCGGTTCGCGCCAGCGTCCAGGCCTTCTTTTTGATGATCAATGGACCCTGCAGGGCTGGAATCAGCAGGCCGCCCGCCAACGCGTGCCCTCTATCCCCCCCCTTTTTCGTTGCCCAGGTGACCTACCCCACCCATCCGCCGTCAATTCCCGGATTAAGCTTGACCTTGTCTTTTGCTACAGCCTATGGAAGGGTCGATGGACTCGACCCCGACAATTCCGGTACAGCGTCCCAGTCGATGGGACGAACCGCTCGACGCATCCATGACGGATGCCGATGTCGCATGGCTGCGCACGCGCGGCCCCTTCAATCAGATGGATCAATCCGCGTTTCCCCGTGCGACACCGCTGTCGGGAATCTTGCGCTACGATTGTCGGCTACATCGGGTCGAGCCCGGCGAGGTGATCGTCCGCGAAGGCGATTACGGAAACAGTGCATTTTTGCTGATCACCGGCAACGTGCGTGTGCTCGTCGATTCGTTGACCGATCGGCAACTCGGTCGCCAACCGACTCGCTCGATCGGCTGGGGCGAAGCCTTGTCGCGGTTCTTGCGACGTTCGCGCCACCCGGAAACGCGAACCCCTGAGCAGGTCAGCATCAATGCCGCTGCGGGCGGTCACCAGGCGATTCGCCAGGTCGATGATCGCCCCGCGATTTTCTTACAGGACATCGAGGGCGTGCTGCGGCGACACGAGAGTGTTTCGCTGGGGCCTGGGGAGTTGTTCGGTGAAGTGGCGGCGATGTATCGCTCGCCACGAACGGCCACCGTGATCGCCGAAACCGAAGCGGCGTTGGTCGAGATCCGTTGGCAGGGATTGCGCATCCTGCGTCGCGATCGACGTTTCGCCGACACCTTGGAACAGCATTATCGCCGGCATTGGTTGCCCATCCACCTTCGTGAAATCCCATTGTTGCGTTACCTGCCGGAAGAAAACATGCAACGCGTGATCGAGGCGACGGAGCTTCGGTCGTACGGCCGGATGGAATGGAACGCCGATTACAAGAAGACCCGTAAGCTGCATCCGGCAGACCAAATTGCATCGGAACCCTTGGTCGTCGATCAAGGGCAACTGCCGACCGAGTTGATTGTGGTGCGGAGCGGTTTCGGGCGGATGTGCGTGCGTCACGGTGCGGCGCATCGAACCGTCGCCTATCTGGGCAAGGGCCACTTATTCGGAATCGATGAGATCGCCTACAACGCGATGCGTCCCGAATCGATGCGTCCGATCCATTACCAACACTCGCTGCGCGCCGTCGGTTTCTTGGACGCACTTTCGATCCCAATCGAAGTGTTTGCGGCGGAGGTGTTGCCGCATATCCGCAAGTCCGAGTTGCCCGAGAGCGCCCGGTCGCTGCAGAAATCCTTCACCGAAAAACGATCGGATCGGCGTCGCGTTCGCAGCGACCAGCGGAGCGAAGCGGCGGATCGTTTTTCGCCAGATCCGACGCAAGACATTGAGCACGCTGCCGGTGTCAGTTTCGAGTCGACGAGCTTGTTGGAGTTTATCGTTCAGCATCGTTTGAACAACGGTCGCGAAGCAATGGTGATTGATTTGCATCGCTGCACCCGCTGTGACGATTGTGTCAAAGCCTGCGCGGACGTCCACGACGGCAATCCGCGATTCGTGCGACAGGGGATCGTTCACGATCGTTTGCAGTTCGTTCAAGCCTGTATGCATTGCAGCGATCCGGTTTGCATGATCGGCTGTCCGACCGGAGCGATCGCGCGTGATCAGAACACGGGCGTGGTTTCCATCCACGACCCGATCTGCGTCGGCTGCGGGGTTTGTGCTGCGGCATGCCCCTACGAGAACATCGCGATGGCGGAGGTCGTCGATCGCAAGGGCCGACCCTACGTCGATGAGAAAAGTGGCAACGCGATTCGCAAAGCGGCCAAATGCGATCAGTGCAGTGGGCTGCCGTCGGGACCGGCGTGCGCGGCCGCCTGCCCGCACGATGCGCTCGTCCGAATCGACTTGAGCGAATCGCCACCGCTTTCTGATTGGCTGGAAAAACGGAGCTAGAGCTTTGTCAACTCTCAAACTCAAGGGATTCAGCAGCCGTTGGTGTCCAGCCTTTAGGCGTTCCCATTCACTGCGGAGCAGCGACACCGGGCGACTAAAGCCTGCACACCAACACGCATGCCCGTACCATTCATGTTTGACCCCTTTGCCGCTCGTTAGAGCGATGGTGGGCAACCTCAACATGGGTCGTTGTGATTCGTGGACGCCAGGAGAGTTGCAAGCGTGAATCGTTCGCAGGGTCCCCGTTTGAGAACACGTCGCCTCGTCGCTTTGTCGGTGACGCTGGTCGTGATCGCGATCTTTTGGGGAATCACCCGCTGGGAAACATCACGTCTGGGGATGCCGGCGTTCTTCACCGGTTTCACCCTGTTGGTGGGACTGTTCTTGTTGATGCTGCTGGGTGTGCGTCGTCGTTTGCCGTTTTGGCCTCTGGGCAGCGTCAGCACCTGGACGCAGATCCATCTTTACGTGGGGATTTTCACGACCGCAATCTATGTGCTTCACGTTCCGGCGCTGATCGCCGGTGGAGTCCTGGAGGGTTGTTTGTCGATCATCTTCCTGATGGTCACCGCGAGCGGTTTTTATGGGATCTATGCCAGTCGCACGCTGCCGAAAAAACTCACGGCGGTCGAAGGCCAACATCGTTTCGATCGCATCGATTGGGTGCGGAATCAAATCGCCGCCGCAGCCGACAAGGCCTGCCGCCAAATCAGCGAAACGTCGGCCAAGCAGGTGCTGGAAACGTTCTACCAACAGGCCTTGTCACCGTTTTTTGTCAGCCGTCCGACACTCGCCTACGTGATCGCGCCCAACGGAAATCGCCGCCGCAGGTTACTCGGCGACCTGAAAGAATTGGATCGCTATCTGGAGGAGGACGGGCGACGTGTTGCGGGGCAGTTGGCGGCGTTGGTGCGTCGCCGCGACGATCTGGATTATCAGTTTGCCCTGCAGCTACGACTGCGTTGCTGGGTGGTGTTTCATTCGCTCCTGTCGCTGGTGTTGTTGGCTGTGGCGCTGATTCACATGGTGATCGTGTTGCGGCTGGTGGGTTGAGGACGAGGCGCAAAGCAAGTCATGCGAAGAGACAATCTTGAAATCCCGCAACCGCCCATCAACGATCGCCCCGGCGATTCGTGGATGCCGGCTGTCGACGGGGCTGGATCGGACGGCGCCGCCCGCGTTCGCACCTGGTCGGGGCGACGCCGTCGCTGGACCGTCGTTTTTTTCACGTGCGTTTTGCTGGGTGCGCTGGCAACGTTGGCGATGATGCCCGCGGAGCAATTGTTCAAGCCAGGTGAATTGTCGACGCCGCACGCCCAGATTCTGGCGGGTTCCGTTTCCGGCGAAAAGTGCGCCGCGTGTCATCATCAAGCTGCGTTTTCATTGGCTGCGTGGTTTCATTCGGCAAGTGATTCGCATGCTGCTGATTCGCATGCCGCTGTGACGCAGTCGGATCTGTGTATGGATTGCCATCACCGTACGATCAATGCGAACCTGGCTCTCGCGGCACACAATCTGCCGTTGTCGGTTCGCGATCAGATGACCGAGACGATTCGGCTGGCTTCCAAGCGTTCGGCCGCCGACGGCACCGGCTTCTTGCCTCGATGGATCCCCGATGCCGCCGTTGACCAAAACGATGTCGCTTGTCGAGCCTGCCATCAAGAGCACCATGGCGCCGAGGCAGACTTGTTGTCGCTGTCAAACAACCAATGCCAAACCTGTCACAGCGAACGCTTCGGGGCGTTTGCCGATTCACATCCGGATTGGGAGGGTTGGCCGTATGGCCGTGGCGGAGAACTCTCGTTCAATCACGCCACTCACCAGCAGACACATTTCCCGTCGTGGAAGTCGGGGGCGGAAACGTTCGACTGCTCGATCTGCCATCCCGCGGGACCGACGGGTGAACTGGTTCGCGTGGCTAGCTACGAAACCAGCTGCCAAACGTGTCACGATGAAGCGATGAACGTGCGGGCAGGAAAGGGCATCGATTTTGTTGCTCTGCCATCCTTGCCGCGAAACGCTTTGAACAACGTCAGCGGTTGGCCGGAGGGCGCGACCGGGTTCGCCGACGGAGTGATCTCGCCGCTTGCCGAGTTGATGTTGCGCGCCGATCCGGCGGTGACCAAAATCGTGCGTGGTGTCCCGGGGGGCGATGTCAGTCGCTTGTCGATCGAAGACCCGCAAACCGATGAGACGCTTGCGCGTCTGGCGAACGGGTATCAAAGGTTGATTGACGACGTCGGCAGACGGGGCCAATCGGCGATCCAAGAGCGGCTGTTGCAATTGGGGATTTCTCCCGGTCCCTTCCAACCCGTTCTGCGTTCGCTGTCGCCGCAGTTGATCGAGTCGGCCGGCCAGAAATGGTTCACGCGGACCAACTTGACCGGTACACAAAGTGCCACGATCACACGACCGCGACCAAAGATTCGATTGGTCATCGCGGACGAAGATGACTTGTTGGGGGCCGAGCTATTGGGATCAAGCCTGCTGGGCGAGCCGGGCGATGAAGACGCATTGTCGGAAGATCCGCTGCTGGAGGATCCGCTTCAGCAAGATCCATTGGCCGGTTCAAACGATCGGTCGGCAACGGTGGTTTCCGCTGTGCCGGCATCCGAGTTGGTGCAAGTCGGCGGCTGGTATCGCGATGATCAACGCTTTGCGATCAGCTATCGAGGCAACGGGCACAGCGATCCCGTGATGGTCGGCATGATCGAAACGTTTGCGCAGTTAGCCGAACACGATCCGCTGAAGCAACGTTTCTTCGACGGACCCTTTGTCGCCGCGTGTGTGTCCTGCCATCCCGGTGCGACCGCGATTCCCGCTTCTTGGCGGGCGAAAGGTTTAGTGGGACAACGCAGCGAGTTCACCAAGTTTTCGCATCGCCCCCATCTGAGTGTCTCCGCGCTCGGTGATTGCAGTCACTGTCACCAAGTTCGTGATCGACAGACGATGCCGGACCATGAATTCGTCTTTGCCGGGTCGGAGTTCAAAGCGTTGGAGCGTGAATCTTGCGCGGCGTGCCATCACGCCAACGCTGCCGGTGAGGATTGCACCCAGTGTCACCGCTACCACATCAGCGATGGCGGTCTTCGATAGTGGCGTAAGCTTCCAGCTTGCGCGTTCCGCTGCGACTATCCATCCCATCCGGGATAGATGAAGATGGGGCGGTCACAGCACGTCTTAACGCGAGGCCCGGTTAATGCGAGGCCCGGTAGGGTGCCAACACACGTCGGCTGGTCATCGGACGCAGTTGGATCGGTTCTTCGTGACTGACCGGTCGCAATCCGCTGCCCACCGCTCGTTCGGGCTTTTGGAGCAATTGCGTCGGTGTCTTGGGCGCGGGGTAAACCGGTTGGTAGGTCTTCGCGATCACTCGGCTGGCACGTTCCAGCATTGGCCGGATGGAGCCGTATTGCCGTCGCAAACGAGCAGCGTCCTCCTCGAAGGGATCATCCAGGTCCTCCAGATCATCCAACGCATCAAAGATCGAACCTTCTTTTTTCGGTTGCGTTGGGGGTTCGACCGGGTTCGGCGTGGGCGGCATGTCCGGTAGCGAGGGAGGCGTGAACTGCGGATCGCTGAGAGGATCCGGCGAATCGGAGCCCGGCTCGGGAAGGGGCATCGCAGGCGTTGCCGGGCGCGGCGTCGGAACCGGTTCGGCAGGAATCGTCGGCGGTGGAGTGAGTGTGGGGCGGCCCGTTGGTTCCGCTGCTGGTGGGACGGCGGGGATCTCTTGACGGCGCGACGATTGAGTGGGGTCGGGGGGGGCCGGCGCGGCAGGCTTGGGTGTTTCAGGCTTGGGCGTTGCTTGCTTCGGAGCAGCTTGTCTCGGCGCCGGGGCCAGTGGCGGGACGGTTGGCAATCGAGGCGCCGCGGTCGATGGTGGCGCCAAGGGTTTGGTCGCAGCCGGCGGGTTGGGGATTTGCAACACCGGCGGAGTGGTTGATTCGAGGTCCGTCATCCAGGGGGCCGAATCGCATCCGCCATCGCAGCCGTGCGTGGTGCATCCGGCGTTGCCGCAACGGTCCAGTCCCAGCAGCTTCTCGATGCCGCCGGCGACCGTGTCGAGTGTCTTGTAGATCGGGTTGGATGTCCGCCCCGTTTGTCCGCAGCTGCCACAGTCGCACGGGCCTTGATTGCCACAGGCGGAATAGGCATCACATGCGGTGTCGGCTGCTGACGCTTGGGGCTGGCCCAGCATCGAAAACGCAGATATTCCAGTGGCAAGGCTGGTCAGCACCAGGGCTTTGCCCACTTGCCAGCCGCGTCGGCGTGACCGAGACGACACACGATTGATGGGGGAAGTCAAAGTCATGGGGATCAACGTCTCTCGTTCCAGCCGGAAACCAATTGGGAATCAGTCCTTCGTCGAAAAACCTTATCGACGAGAAACAATCCGGATGACCAAAAGAATCGGCACGTCCGGCACACAGGACGCAAATCGCCCAGCTTGCCAGCTGCGGTTTTTGGGATTTTCCTGCGTCGGGTGACGGAACGGGGCACCGCTGGCGGGGCGATCGGCTCGGTTTGATCGAACTGAATCCCAGCGACGACAGGCTCTTTGGGCGGCCGCCGGCCCCAAAACAGCGATCTGAGGCGGCTAGGAAAACATTCGTCACGGGAGACCGTCTCGAGGGTCGGTTGTGTTCTGATTCGGTCGGTGACGGCCTGTCGCAGGGGCGATTTATTCCGAGCAAAACGCTAGACTGTGCGCGTTGACCGTCCCACTTCCGCTTTGCACTCAGAGACACACGCAGTGAGTTTTGACCCGTTTAGCGTCCGCGACCAATTCGAAACCGGCAGCGGAGCAGCCACCATTTACCGGCTCAGCAAATTGCAAGACGCCGGACTCGGACAGATTGATCGGATGCCCTTCTCGATTCGAGTGCTGCTCGAGTCGGTGTTGCGCAACTGCGATGGTTTTTCCGTCAGCGAAGAGGACGTGAAAAATCTCGCCGCCTGGAACGCGAAGGCGCCTGAGAAACAGGAAGTGCCGTTCAAGCCGTACCGCGTCGTGTTGCAGGACTTTACCGGCGTGCCGGCCGTCGTCGACTTGGCAGCGATGCGCTCGGCGATGCAGCGGATCGGTGGCGACCCCAACAAAATCAATCCGCTGATCCCGGTGGACCTGGTCATCGACCACAGCGTCCAAGTGGATTTCTTCGGCAGCGAATCGTCGCTCGGCCAAAACGTTGAAATCGAATTCCAGCGGAACCGCGAGCGCTACGAATTCTTGCGATGGGGTCAACAAGCGTTCGACAATTTCCGTGTCGTTCCGCCCAACGTCGGAATCGTACACCAAGTCAACTTGGAATACCTGGCCCACGTCGTGGCGATTCGCGACACCGGTGACGGCCCGGTCGCCATGCCCGACACCCTGGTCGGAACGGACAGCCACACCACAATGATCAACGGCTTGGGCGTACTCGGTTGGGGCGTCGGCGGAATCGAAGCCGAAGCGAACATGTTGGGCCAACCGTTGTACATGTTGATGCCGGAAGTGATCGGGTTTGAATTGACCGGCAAACTGCCGTCGGGTGCGACGGCGACCGACATGGTACTGCGCGTGGTCGAACTGCTGCGTGCCGAAGGCGTGGTCGGCAAATTTGTCGAGTTCTTCGGTACCGGGATGAACGCGATGAGCGTTGCCGACCGGGCGACGATCGCCAACATGGCACCCGAATACGGCGCGACGATGGGATTCTTTCCCGTCGACGACGTGACACTGACTTATTTGCGTCAAACCGGTCGTCCAGAAACCGGCGTGCAACTGGTCGAACGTTATTGCAAAGAACAGGGGCTGTTCCGGACCGATGATGGTCCCAC
>NZ_JBFHKV010000211.1:0-9605 GCF_041595215.1 Stieleria sp.
CACGGCGAACTCCGCGTGATCGGTCGGAACTTCGGACGCCGCACTCCATTGGCACAACATCACAATCGCCAGGGCTGCCAACAGCGGACGGAACGGATTCAAGCGTGGTCGCATGATGAGAGGCATTAAAGTGAAATCAAGGGACAAAGGAATTGAAGACGGACAGTGGCGTAAGCTTCCAGCTTGCGATCCAGCGAAACCGCAAGCTTACGCCACGGGATCCGCTACGCGAACAGTTCTTTGACTTCGCGCATGCCGAAATCGACCAACGGGAACGGGCGTCCGCCGGGGCCGGGGATTTCGGCGTGCAAGTCCAACCCCAGGGAATGAAAGACCGTGGCGATCAGCTCGCCGGGTTGCGTCGGTCGGTCGGCGGGGACTGCACCGATCGGGTCGCTCGCACCGATCGCTCGCCCGCCTTGCACGCCGCCGCCGGCAAACGTGGTGGAAAAACATTGCGGCCAATGATCCCTGCCGCCGGCGGGATTGACCTTGGGCGTTCGTCCGAATTCGGCCAAGCCGCAAACCAGCGTGTCGTCCAACATGCCCCGTTCGTCCAAGTCGCTCAGCAGCGCCGAGTAGCCCTGGTCGTACATCGGTGCGACGATGTTCTTCATCCCTTCGATGGTGGTGAACGGCTTGCTGCCGTGGATGTCCCAGGTGACTTCGTTGAACACAGTCAGGAAGGTGTTGATGGTGACAAACCGGACACCCGCCTCGATCAATCGTCGCGACAAGAGGCAACATTGTCCGAAGCGGTTCATCCCGTAACGTTCACGGACCTTGGTCGGCTCCTTGGTCAAATCGAAGGCTTCGCGAGCTTGCGTGCTGTTCATCAAGCGATAGGCGGCTTCGAAATTCTTGTCCAGCATCTTGGCCGACTCGGTGGATTCGAGTTCGTTCATTCGGCCTTCGATCGCCGCCCGCATCCGTCGCCGACGATCGATCCGGACATCGCCCAATGTCGGCGGCGGCAACAAGTCGGGGACTTTAAAATTCTCTTTGCTGGGATCGGCCATCAATGCGAACGGATCGTAGGTCTTGCCCAAGAACCCGCCGGCTTGGCCGTTGGGCAAGTTGCCGCCGCCGCGTCCCATGGTTTCGGGCAAAACGACATGGGCCGGTAGATCGCTGCGGCGTCCGCGCATGTATTGCAACACGGCACCGGCGTGCGGGTAATTCACGCCGCCGGTGAATTGGCGACCGGTTTGAAGCATCTGCCAGCCCGCGTCGTGCACGGCCGCCGCGGTGTGATAACAGGACCGAATGATCGAGAACTTGTCGGCGATCTCGGCGTGGCGCGGCAAGATTTCCGAGAGCTGGAAATCGCCCTTGGTTGAGATCGCTTTGAACGGCCCGCGCACCTCGGCCGGCGCCTCCGGCTTCATGTCAAAGGTGTCCAACTGGCTGGGCGCACCGAGGTTGAAAATCATGATGCAGGAGCGATTGTCCTTGTGCGGATCAACCACGCCACGCTCGGCGGCGGCAAGGTATTGGGGCAGCCCGAGTCCGAGGGCGCCCAAGGTTCCGATTTGCAGGAAGTCGCGTCGAGGCGTGCCGTTGCACGTGTGCGAGGTTCCGCGAGCGGTCAGATTTAACATGACGAATCCAATGACGGATTGGGAGGGTCGGGGAGGGGGAGAATCGAGGAAAGATCAGCTTCGGAAAGCTCGATTCCGCCGACGGGGGGACGTTTATTCTATTAGATTGAAACGCCAAACGGAAAATCGAATTTCGAATTCATGGCATCGCAGGGGCTTTTTCTTGGACGCAATGCATTTCAATCGCGAGGCCTGGGACAAGATCGCGACCAGCCGACGAAAGTGGTTCACCCCGGCAACGGCTGACCAGATCGATGCGGCCCGTCGCGGCGATTTTTCGATCCGGTTGACGGCGACCAAACCGATCCCCGCCTCGTGGATCGGGGACGTGCGAGACCGATCGATCCTGGCCTTGGCAGCGGGGGGCGGGCACCAAGGCCCCGTGTTGGCCGCCGCCGGGGCGCACGTGACGGTGGTCGATTTTAGCGCCGGCCAACTGGCGATCGATCAGCGACTGGCCCGCGAACATGATCTGGCGATCGAGACGATTCAGGCCGACATGGCGGATCTGGCCCTGCTGGCGGCCGAACAGTTTGACCTGGTGATCAATCCCTGTTCGGTTAACTTCGTCCCCAACGTGCGGCCGGTTTGGAAGGCGGCGGCGCGGGTGTTGAAACCCGGTGGGGTGCTGATCAGCGGAGTGATCCAGCCGGTGAATTTCCTGTTCGATGCGGTCAAACGCGATCGCGGCAAGTTAAAAGTGCGATTCAAAATTCCCTACAGCGATCTCGACTTGCCGCCCGAGGAACTCGATCAAACCATCGGACCGGAACGCCCGATCGATTTCGGACATTCCTTGACCGATTTGCTGGGCGGACAACTCGACGCCGGGTTCATGCTGACAGATATAATGGAGGACGGTTGGGGAGGCGACGATGCGCTGTCCGACCGAATCGCCACCTTCATGGCAACCCGAGCGGTGAAAGGAACGTGACGCGCGGGGGGCTTTTGTTAGCGGCAGGGCGCGAGCCCTCCGGTCTTTCAACGTCAAACCGGACGGCTCGCGCCGTTCCGCTAACTCCTTCAGTGCCAAGAATTCGCAATGAAATCACAATTTGCAATCGGAATGATCCTCGCCTGGGCCATCACTGCGTCGGCGGCCGACCGCTTTCAAGCGGCACGTGATCGGTTGGTCGACGAGCGTGTGGCGACGGCCGGGGTCACCGACACGCGTGTGCTCGATGCGATTCGCCGCACGCCGCGTCATGAATTTGTGCCCCGCAGCCAATGGCCGCGGGCGTACTTTGACATGGCGCTTCCGATCGGACATTCGCAAACGATCAGCAGTCCCTTTATCGTCGCGTCGATGACCGAAGCGTTGGATCCGGAATCGACGGACAAGGTGTTGGAGATCGGGACCGGCAGCGGCTACCAGGCGGCCGTCTTGAGCCCGCTGGTCGATCATGTTTACACGATCGAGATCGTACGTGAACTCGGCGAACGGGCCGCCGAAACGCTGGCCCGACTGGATTACGGAAACGTCTCCACCCGCATCGGGGACGGCTTTTTGGGTTGGCCCGATGCCGCACCCTTCGACAAGATCATCGTCACCTGCAGCCCCGAGTCCGTCCCGACGCCATTGGTGGACCAACTGCGCGAAGGTGGCGTGATGATCATCCCGGTCGGTGAACGCTACCAGCAAACACTGTTTCGATTGATCAAGACCGATGGCAAATTGATCCGCGAAGCGCTGCGTCCGACGCTGTTCGTGCCGATGACGGGCGAAGCGGAAGAAAACCGACAGACGCTTCCCGATCCGGCCAACCCGGTCGCCCTCAATGGCGACTTTGAAGTCGCGGCGACCGGTGACGAAGCGACGTTGTTGGAATTCGTCCCCGGCTGGTACTACGGTCGCCAAGTCACTCAGACCGAATCGACGTCCGGCGACCCCGCCCCCCAAGGCAAACGTTACGCCAGTTTTCGCAACGAGACGCCCGGCCGCAATTCGCACCTGTTGCAGGGCATCGCGATCGACGGTCGCGAGGTGTCACAGATCCGACTGAGCGGACAGGTCCGCACCGAAGGCATCCAAAAGGGGCCGGGGTCCGACGCGATGCCGATGATTGCGATCTCGCTGTATGACGAACAAAGAAGCGATTTGGGCACGTTTTACTTGGGGCCGTTTCGCGGCACACGCGATTGGAGAAGCCACAGCCGGCTGATTCGGGTGCCGATCAAGACCCGTGAAGCCATTCTCCGCGTCGGCCTGTTCGGGGCCACCGGGAAAGCCGACTTCGACGCCATCAAGCTGGAAAAGATCGACCGTTAATTGGCGGAGCTTCGCCGATCGCCAGCCGGAAAAGCTTCGCCGACCCGAACCACCGGCCACCCGGATCGTGTAGGAGGTGCATTCTGAGGCCGCTTTGAAGTAGACCCCAGAGGCCGAAGCGGCTATTTTTTCGGTTGATTCTTTAGGCGACAGTGACGGGGCACCAAACGCCGCCCCGCCGGAACTCCGCCCCCCAACACCAACATCATCGGAAACCCACCCCCCATGCCAAACCCCCAGCAAGACAACGGCCCGACGGAGCGGCCATTGCTGGAGCGCCGGACTCTCTTCGGAGTTTCCTTCGCACTGGTTGTGCTTTTCGGCTTCTTCTTCTTGATGCCGTTCGCGTTTCGCGCCGCGCGGTTGAGCCTGAATAAGAAGGAAAACGATATCAAGGACTGGCTTCCGTCGGATTTCGTCGAGACCGCGGAACTGGAATGGTTCGCCGACCATTTCGCCGGCGAAAGCTTCGTCATCGCCACGTGGCCGGGCTGTACCGAAGACGACCAGCGATTGAAATTGCTCGAATCCAAGCTGCGGCATGAATCCAGCAAAACCGATCCGGGTGCCGGAATCGCAGACCCCAAGCTGGCCGAGGACTATCGATCAGCCAAGGAATACGGCATCCGCCTCGGATTGCTGCCCGCCTCTCGCACGCTCGACAATTGGGGCGGTGAGAACGAAAAGTGGTTCGCAACCGCCGACGGCAAGTGGTACTACATCAAACCCAATGGGCACCTGCATCGCTGGGAAGGAAAATCGAACGGGCCGGCGGCACTGATCCGCAACATCAAACAATCCATGGGCACGCACGAATTGCAGGGGACCTTCGTCGCCGCGTTCGGCTCCCAAGACGACGAGCGCGCCAACCCGTTCCACAACGATCCCTCGCTGCTGTGCGCCCCGATGTTCCGCTCGGTCGAGACCGGTGTGTCGCTGGTCAATGAATTGTCCAAGGAAGGCGGATTGCTGTGGCCGGTTGACTTCACCGATCAGTCACGGCGTCCGATCGTGGCCCGCCGACGCGCCATGGAACGACTGACCGGTTCGCTGTTCGCCCCGGCGGTCCCACAGGACTTTGCCTGGACGGCGGAAGAGTTTCGCGCGGCCGTCCCGAGCGATCGACGCTCCGCCATCCCCGAAAACTTTGACGATCTGGTTCAGAACGCGCTCAGCACGTTTGCCGACGAAAACTTAGACGGTGACCGCGAGCGATTGGCGACCGCGAGTACCGAGACACAAACCAACGCTTGGTATGCCGTCTATGATGCCGCCGGGGTCGAGCCACCACCGCGCCAGACCTGCTTGCTGATCACGCTGACCGACATCGCCCAAGACAACTTGGCGTACGCACTCGGGCGCGGCGTGATGGGCGCCCCACGTGGCCGGCTGTTGGAATTGGCGAATGACTCAGGGGTTCAACCCGCGGCGCCACCCTCGATGGCTCCGCCGCCGTTCAACCGTACCGAAGTCGAATCGATCGCCGGGGCTCCCCCGCTGCGACTCGGTGGCCCACCAGTCGACAACATCGCGATCGACGAAGAGGGCACGGTGACGTTGGTGCGTCTGGTCGGCTACAGCATCCTGGTTGGCGCCTTGCTGTCCTACCTCTGTTTCGCCAGCGTCAAGATCACGCTGATGGTGTTTGTCGTCGGCGGCTCTGCGGCAATGCTCAGCATGGCGGTGGTCGGTTGGACCAACGGCAGTGTGGATGCGATCTTGATGAGCATGCCATCGCTGGTCTACGTGCTGGGGCTTTCCGGCGCGATCCACGTGATCAATTACTACCGCGACGAAGTCCGTCAACGCGGACGTGGTGGTGCGGCCGGCCGTGCCCTGCAGCACGCGATTTTCCCTTGTTCCCTCGCGGCGCTGACCACGGCGATCGGACTCGGGTCGCTGTACACCAGCAATTTGGCACCGATCAGCAATTTCGGGCTGTACTCCGCGATCGGCGTGATCGCCACACTCGCGATTTTGTTTTCCTACCTGCCCGCGGCGCTGCAAATCTTTATCACCGAATCGCACGCCGAACCGGAATCGCCTGTACCGACGCGTGGTGACGAAAAAGAATCGTGGCTCTCGGACCGCTGGGCTGCCGCCGGTGCGTGGATCTGCAAAAGACACTTGTTGGTGACCAGCGTGTGCTTGATCGCATTGGTCGCCGCCGGGCTGGGGCTTTCCAAAATCAAAACGTCCGTTCAATTGCTGAAGCTGTTCGACGAGAACGCCAGAATCATTCGCGATTACGCGTGGTTGGAGAGCAACTTTGGAAAACTGGTCCCGATGGAATTGGTGCTGCGTGTCCCGCCGTCGATGCAATTAGAAACCGTCGCGCAGGCATCTCCCGCGGCGCGACAACACGGTCCGTTAGAATCCGCGACGCCGGAGTCGGCGTTGCCGCTGAACGTTCTGGAACGGGTCGAAGCGGTCGCCAGGATCAACGAGGTCGTTCGTCGGACACTCGGCGAACCAGGGCTGGATATCGTCGGTTCGACAACCGCGGTCAACACGTTTTTGAAACCCTTGCCCGGCGTGACCAACAGCTGGAATCCGGTTCGGTCTCAATACATCACGGAATTGAACGAAGGCCGCGAGGAGTTGCTGGCCAACGATTACGTTCGGCTGGAAAAGAGCGGCCCGTACGCGGGCAGCGAACTGTGGCGGATCAGTCTTCGCGTCGGTGCACTCGCCGACGTCGACTACGGAGAATTCATCAAGACGCTGCGTGTCTCGGTTGAACCGGTGCTCCGCGCTTACGACATGCGTGACGAATTGCTGAAACAAATCGCCGCGGCGTCACAGTCGGGCCAAGGCAAACAGCCGGTCATCGTCATGATGGGAGCCGCTCGCCCGAGCCCGTTGGCGGAAACGGAACTGGTTGATCTGAGCGATGACGTCGATCTCGCCAGTGAAGAACGCATTCGAACCCGATCGATTTATTTGTCGATTCTGGAAGAATTGCTCCGCGGCGAACGACTGCGCGAACCGATTTGGGTGGACCACCAGTCAGCAGAAAACCCGATCGAAATCGGCGGCGATCTCTGGAACAAAGTCATCGGCAAAGCAGACGTGCTGGTCTGGGTCGGTGACCAACCGGCGCCCGAAGCAGCGTTGGCGAGCGCCAAGACCTTGATCGACGCACAAGCGATCTTCACCAAACCGATCAGCCATGACTTGGTCGGCGACGGCATCCCCGAAGTGACCGGCGCCGGATCGATGCAGGTCGTTTACACGGGAGTGGTTCCGGTCGTTTACAAGGCACAGCGGACCCTGCTGGGTAGCCTGGTGGAATCCATCGCGCTGGCGTTTGTGTTGATCTCCGTCGTGATGATCATCTTGCTCAACCCGGCCCGTACACCGTTGCGAATGTTAGGCCCCGTCAACTTGGGATCAGGTCTGGGTGCGGGAATCGTCTCGATGATTCCCAACATGTTCCCGGTTCTGCTGGTGTTTGGACTGATGGGCCACTTCGGCCGCCTGGTCGATATCGGCACCATGATGACCGCATCGGTCGCGATGGGCGTGGCGGTCGACGACACGATCCACTTCCTCAGCTGGTTCCGGTCGTATTTGGATCGTGGCTACGATCGCATCAAGGCGGTGGAATTGACCTACCGTCGTGTCGGTCCGGCGATGACGCAAACGACCATCGTCGGTGGACTGGGTTTGTTTGTCTTTGCCTTGTCGACGTTCACGCCGACGCAGCGTTTCGGAACGCTGATGTTGGTGCTGTTGGTTGCCGCTCTGGTCGGCGACTTGATTTTGCTTCCGGCGCTGCTGGCCGGCCCGTTGGGAAAACTGTTCCGACCGCGTGTCGGTTCTCGCGGTGCAAGCGGAGCGGAGCCGTTGGAAGAGTTGGCGCTGGTACAACCCGACGATGGCGGCCCCGACGGCGGTTCATCTCAGGTTGACGACGAAGAGGCCGCTGCAACCTTGGTGATCGACAAAGAATCGCTGCCGAGTTTGAAGGTCCATTCTCCGTCGCGTCGCAGCGATCAACCCCACCGGATGAAAGGCCGTTAGCGATTCGGCTACACTACCGTTGCGGGCCGCCAGACCATTCAGCTTCGGGAGACGCAATCGGTGAGTCTAGTCCATCGTGTAGAACATCCACTGATCGACCATCATCTGTGCAGAATTCGTGATGCGGCGACCCCGCCGAGTGAATTCCGTGCCGCGGTCAATCGCCTGTCGATGATCCTGGGGGTCTCGGCAACTGTCGATCTGGCGACGCGGCCGAGAAAGATCACCACGCCGATTTGCGAGACGACGGGATACGAACTGTCGGTCCATGTGGGCATCGTTCCGATCTTGCGCGCCGGGCTGGGGATGGTCGATCCGATCCTGGAACTGTTGCCCGACGCATCGGTCTGGCACTTGGGGCTGTATCGCAACGAGGAGACGGCCGAACCGGTCGGATACTACGACAAGCTGCCTCACGAAAACGCGCCCAACATCGCGATGGTCGTCGATCCGATGCTGGCGACCGGCGGCAGCATCGACTTGGTGATTCGGCGACTGCAACGTTGGGGCGTCGATGAAATTCGAGTGCTCAGTCTGATCGCGTCGCAGCCCGGGATCGATCGGGTCGGACGTGACTTTCCGGACGTCAAATTATTCGTCGCGGCGATCGACCCCGAATTGAATGAACGTTCCTTTATCGTGCCGGGACTCGGCGATGCGGGCGACCGAATTTTCGACACCCCGCAAAACGGCTAGCCCGGATCATGGAACGACTCATCTGCGTGCTGGGACTGGTGGTCTTCGTCGGCATCGCGTGGCTGATCAGTAGTGATCGCAAGCGTTTTCCGATTCGAATCGTGATCGGCGGTCTGGCGTTGCAAATCCTGCTCGCCTTTTTGGTGCTGGGGACGTCGTGGGGGCAACGTTTTTTTCAGTCCATCGGGGGTGCGTTCACGTTGGTGATGGACTCGGTGACCGCCGGCAGCGGGTTTCTGTTTTCCGCCCAGGCGCCGACGATCGGCGATTCGATGTTGGGAACGTTCGCCTTTGGGGTGCTGCCCACGGTGATTTTCTTTTCCGCGCTGATGAGCATTCTGTATCACCTCCGCATCATGCAGTGGGTGGTTTGGGCGATGGCCTGGGTGATGCGTTTCACGTTGAAGACGAGTGGTCCGGAAACATTGGCCGCGGCGGCCAATGTGTTTGTCGGCCACACCGAAGCGCCACTGGTGGTCCGCCCGTATTTGGCCACGATGACCCGCAGCGAACTCAATGCGATGATGACCGGCGGGTTTGCGACCGTGACCGGCGGATTGCTGGGGGCCTACGCCGGGATGGGAATCGACATCTCACACCTGCTGACCGCCTCGGTGATCAGCGCACCGGCTGCCTTGTTGATCGCCAAAGTGATGGAACCGGAAGCGGAGGGTGCCCAAGTGTCTTCGTCGCTGCAGATGAATCGCGGGGCGTCGGAGGCTGACGACGACGACGTCGGACATGTCAATGTGATCGCCGCAGCGGTCGCCGGTGCCAGCGACGGATTGAAGTTGGCGCTCAATGTCGGCGCGATGCCGATCGCGTTTCTGGCGATCTTGAAACTGATCGACGTGCTGCTGGGGCTCGGGTGTGAGCAACTCGGCTGGGTCGATCTGACCGGCACACCGTTGATCAGCCTGGGCGTGATCCTGGGTTATGCCTGTTGGCCGATCGCCTGGTTGTTGGGAATTCCGGCGGCGGAGTGCGCCGAAGCGGGCCGGTTGATCGGGCTA